>CBDUZI010000017.1:0-38647 GCA_965371665.1 uncultured bacterium | reverse complement strand
AGTAAAGGGACTCTTTTTCATCCCGGTATGTTGCACTTGTGATTACAATTCACCGGAAAATAACTAAAAATTGATCTTGGGTTTGAAGGCAAAAGGGTATAAAATAAATAAATTTTGCGTTATTTTTCCGTTGGTTCGGATTAGCGTAAGAAAATAAAGAAGGAGAAGGGGAAGCATGCCGAGAAGGACAGATATAAAAAAAGTTTTAGTAATCGGGTCCGGCCCAATTGTGATCGGCCAGGCCTGCGAGTTTGATTATTCAGGAACGCAGGCCTGCAAAGCGTTGAAAGAGGAAGGATACCAGGTGGTGCTGGTTAATTCGAACCCCGCTACCATTATGACTGATCCCGGCATGGCGGATCATACCTACATAGAACCCTTAACCCTGGAATACCTGGAGAAGATCATTGACAAAGAACGTCCGGATGTCCTATTGCCGAACCTGGGAGGGCAGACCGCACTGAATCTTTCCGAGGAATTGCATAAACGCGGCATCCTGGCGAAATACAACGTGCAGTTGATCGGCGTGAGCGCGGATGCGATCGTGCGCGGCGAGGACCGCATTATTTTCAAGGAAACCATGGCCGAAATCGGGCTGGAGGTTCCGCAAAGCAGGCCCGCCCTTTCAGTGGACGAGGCGGAGAGCATTGCCGAAGAGATGGGTTACCCGGTCGTTCTGCGTCCGGCTTATACCATGGGAGGAACCGGGGGAGGGATAGTTTATAACCGTGAAGAGCTGCGTGTCATAGGCGCACGGGGCCTGGCAGCCAGCATGATACACCAAATTTTAATAGAGGAATCAGTACTGGGTTGGGAAGAGCTGGAGCTGGAAGTGGTGCGTGATGTTAAGGGCAATAAAATCACGGTTTGCTTCATCGAAAACATCGATCCCATGGGCGTACACACCGGGGACAGTTTCTGTGTTGCGCCGATGCTGACCATAGCCAAGGACTTGCAGGCTAAACTTCAGGAGATGTCTTATAAGATAGTGGATGCCATCGGCGTGGTGGGAGGCACTAATATACAATTTGCGCATAATCCGGAGAACGGGCGTTTAGTGGTCATCGAGATAAATCCACGCACCTCACGCTCCTCAGCCTTGGCCTCAAAAGCCACGGGGTTCCCGATTGCCCGAATATCGGCCAAACTAGCGGTGGGCTTGACTTTGGAGGAGCTGCCATATTGGAAAGCCGGCACACTCGATAAATACCAGCCAAGCGGCGATTACGTAGTTTCCAAGTTTGCGCGATGGGCTTTTGAGAAGTTTCCCGAGGTAGAGGACAAGCTGGGAACTCAAATGCAGGCGGTGGGCGAGGTTATGAGTATTGGCAAAAACTTCAAGGAGGCGTTTCAGAAGTCCATCCGTTCCCTGGAAATCAAACGGTATGGCTTGGGCGGAGTCAAGCAGTTTATGGACTTGAGTCTGAGTGAGCTCAGAGCAAAGTTGATAAATCCTTCCAGCGAGAGGTATTTTCTCATGTATGCGGCTCTGCGGAAGGGCATGGCAGAAGAAGAACTTTATACTATAACCCGGGTGAAGCACTGGTTTATCGGGCAAATGAAGGAATTGGCCGAGTTTGAGGAAAAACTCATTGCTTACCAAGGCCAGGCGCTGCCGGACGAGGTGCTGATCGCGGCTAAGGAGCATGGCTTCGCGGATAAATATATAGGACAACTCCTGGCAGTGCCGGAGGAGCGAATTCGTGAACAACGCCTAAAAGCCGGTAAGCTGGAGGGATACGAGGAAGTACCGGTCAGCGGCGCTCAAGGCGCTTATTATTACTCTACTTATCACGGGGAGGACAAAGTTCCGGTCTCATCCCATAAAAAAGTCATGATTTTAGGCGGCGGTCCCAACCGCATTGGGCAGGGAATAGAGTTTGATTATACCTGCGTGCATGCCGCCTTTGCGCTCCGGGAGGAGGGCATTGAGTCGGTCATGGTTAACTGTAATCCGGAAACTGTCTCTACGGATTATGATACCTCCAACAAGCTCTATTTTGAACCATTAACTGTGGAGGATGTTTTAAGTATTTATGCGAAGGAAAAGCCCCAGGGAGTTATCGTCCAATTTGGAGGTCAGACTCCTTTAAACATTGCCCAGGAGTTGGCCGATGCGGGGGTCAAGATCCTGGGTACCAGCACCGAGAGCATCCACCTGGCCGAGGACCGGGAAAAATTTAAAAATGTCATAGAAAAGCTCGGTATTCCCCAGCCGGAGAGCGGCATCGTCCGCTCGGTCGAGGAGGCTCAGCAGGCGGCTAAGCGAATCGGATACCCGTTAATGGTAAGACCCTCGTTTGTTTTGGGCGGCCGCGGCATGCGGGTGGTCTATAACGAAAAGATGCTGCTGGATTATGCCCGGCGGGCGTTCGACGTGAGTCCGGAATATCCCATGTTGATTGATAAATTTCTGGAACAGGCGATTGAGGCCGAGGTGGATGCCATCTCCGACGGCGAGGATGTTGTCATCCCGGCCGTTATGGAGCATATTGAATTAGCGGGTGTGCACTCCGGTGATAGCGCCTGCGTGATTCCCTCCCGTAGTATTTCAGACAGCGCCTTGGAACATATGAAAGAATACACTCGCAGATTGGCCAAAGAGTTAAAAGTTGTGGGACTTATGAACGTGCAATATGCCATTTTAAACAACCAGGTCTACATCCTCGAAGCTAATCCACGCGCTTCCCGGACAGTGCCCATAGTCAGTAAAGTCATGGGAGTGTCCATGGCCAAGATCGCCACTCAAATTATGTTGGGTAAAAAACTGAAAGACATGCACCTGCCCTTGAATAAAACCATCGCTCACATAGGAGTTAAAGAGGCGATTTTCCCATTTAATATGTTCCATGTCGTGGATCCGATTTTAGGACCGGAAATGAAGGCCACGGGTGAGGTATTGGGCATGGCCGAGTCCTTTGAACTGGCATTTTACAAGGCGCAGGATGCTGCGGGCATGCGACTGCCGACTGAGGGCAGAGTGCTTCTTTCCATAGCGGAACGGGATAAGCAGCAGATGCTGCCGGTTGCTCAGAGTTTAAATGAATTGGGGTTCCAAATAATAGCCACCCAGGGCACCAAGGAATTTCTGGCGCAGCATAATATCCCGAGTGATTTGACTTTGAAACTGCACGAAGGCAGGCCCTCGATTACTGATGACATTATGAATAAACAAGTCAGGATGATTATCAATACGCCGGCCGGCGAGGAAAGCATCTATGATGACAGTTATATCAGGAAAACGGCGATTCGGGAAAAAGTGTCCTACATTACCACCATCTCCGCAGCGAAAGCCACGGTTGCGGGGATCAAGGCCATGAAACAAGGCGAGATTAAAGTTAAATCTTTGCAGGAGTATCACGGCGCTTAAAATGTCAAACCAGAAAAAATATTTACCCAAAAACTAACTAATAATTTTGTAAGCCGCCTTGATTTTATAAATTCTTTTCTTCATATCCCGGTAAAGCAAGGTTAGTTGAAACTGCAAGGGAAGCTCCTCCCGGTAAAAGCTCTTTTTAATGTAGACTATGCCTTTCGCCTCTTGGGAGTCATGCGGTAATAATTCGATTCGGCCGAAAGGGCTTTCCGTAATTTCACGGAAGGAGGAGTATTTACCAGGCTCCAAAACGTATTTTGAGCCTTCGGCATCTTGGTATTCAATATCTACTTGAAATAAATCCAAACGGTTTTTCTTAAGACAACCTTCAAAACCCAGACTTAGGGATAAAAGAATCAACTTCGAGGCAGTGCCTTTCCAGGTGGATTTTGAGGATTTATGAACAACGGAGATTTTAGGCCGGGAAATGGTTTTCAGAAAGTTATTTAGAAAGACCGTGACCAGGGGTATGCCGGTTAAAAAGACCAGGTATTTCAACCACCAATCGTGGGTTGCGATGAAATTATTAAGTTCCAAAACCATACCCTCCTTAATACCCCGCCCTTGAGACGGAAACTTTATTTGAACCCGTGCGGACCTGTCATGGGAACAAAGACTACGCCCGTTATGTCTTGATAAATTAATTTCCCCGTATCGCTCTTGGTTGCCACGGTGAGGGTCTGGTAAGCCAGACTTTCACCCAGGGGCAGCACCATTCGTCCGCCGGGTTTTAATTGTTCAACCAAAGGTGGTGGAACTTCAGATACGGCGCAGGTAATAATTATTGCGTCAAAGGGCGCAGCTGCGGGCCAGCCCGCAAAACCATCACCGGCTTTCACGGATACTTTATCAATAAATCCCAAATTGGTCAGGGTTTGGCGGGCGCGTTCGGCCAAGGGTTCAACAATTTCAATAGTATAAACCTCGGCTCCCATCTCGGCCAGGATGGCGGCCTGGTATCCCGAACCGGTCCCGACCTCCAGTATTTTATCTCCAGCTTGAGGCTGCATTAATTCCGTCATCAAACCTACAATATAAGGCTGAGAGATGGTTTGGGCGTGACCGATGGGCAGGGCGGAATCGCGATAGGCCAAGGCGCGCTCGGAAGCAGGTACGAATTCATGGCGGGGAACAATGCGCATGGCTTGCAGAACTTCCGGGGTACGGATACCGCGGGCTTCAATCTGCTCGGCCACCATGCGATGACGTTCCGATAATTGAGTTTGGGTCTCAACCTGCCCGGCTTCTTTTGGACGCTCTTCCGGCATGCCGCCACATCCTATAACCAGAATGAGGAACAGAGAACAAATTGCGTTTTTTTCGATAGACTTCACGATATCGCGCCTCGCAGCAAATTAACTAAATAATATCTTAGCATAATGTCCCCAGCTACGCACATTTTTTCTTAAATCAAAATTTGCAAAAAACGGATTTTTAAGTATAATAACAAACACCTTTGAAAAACAGAGGCCTTGTTGGCAGGGAATTATTCGTCACCCCGGCGAAAGCCGGGGCCCAGAAAAAATTTTTTAAAAAGCCAATTCCTGGATTCCGGCCTGTCCTGCCCGTCCTGGATGATTTGGTCCAGGGGATGACTTAGTCCAGGGCTTCAAGCATGCCGGAATAACGACAAAGAAATACTGCAAAAGTCGAGATATAAGTCAGGAGAAGCAAGGTTTGCGTAAAGTGGTCATCTTACTATCCGGAGGATTGGATTCAGCTGTAACCATGGCTTATGCCCGGAGTTTAGGTTATGCCGGTTATGCCCTGACAGCGGATTACGGCCAACGGAATAGGATTGAGATCCAAAGGGCTGGAAAAATCGCGGCTGCGCTCCAGGCAGTCGAGCATAAAGTAGTAAAGGTGGATTTACGCAATTTCGGCGGTTCCGTGCTGACCGGGAATGATCCCATGCCGGATGTCCGGGAAAATCCGGGAGACCAAAACGATATTCCCGGAACGTATGTTCCGGCCCGGAACACGGTACTGCTCTCCCTGGCCCTGGCCTGGGCGGAAGTTCTGCGGGCCGAAGTTATTTTTATCGGTGCGAATGCCGTGGATTATTCCGGATATCCGGACTGCCGGCCGGAATATCTCGAAGCATTTCAGCAATTGGCCCGGCTAGGGACCAAAGCCGGGACCATAGGAGCATGGCAGATCAAAATTGAGGCGCCCTTGATTAATTATTCCAAGGCCCGGATTGTGAAATTAGGCGTGAAGTTGGGAGTGGATTTTTCCTTGACTATTTCATGCTATAACCCCGGGCCGGAGGGCCGGCCCTGCGGCGCTTGCGAGGCCTGCATGTTTCGCAGTAAAGGGTTCAGCGAGGCAGGGGTAAAGGATAACGCGGAGGTTATTAATGACTCGTAAAACAGAACGGCTTTTTGGAACGGACGGGATTCGGGGACTGGCCAATCATGAGGCTCTGGAGATGAAACGCGTACTAATGCTGGGAGAGGCGACCGCCTATCTGCTGGCCCGGCGCTTGAAACAACGGGCGAGAGTCGGTTTAGGCTGGGACTCCAGAATTTCTTCCCCGGCTCTGGCCGCGGCGCTTACGGCCGGCCTGTCCGGAGGCGGGGCGCAAGTATGGCGCTTCGGGGTAATCACAACGCCGGCGGTTTCCTGGCTGGTGGAAAAATACCGGCTGGATGCCGGAATTGTAGTCTCAGCATCGCATAATTCCGCGGAAGATAATGGCATTAAATATTTTTCCTCTGCCGGCAATAAATTCCCGGATAAGGTTGAGCGGGAACTTGAAAAAATAATGACCCGGCCGGCTCTGCTCAAGCCTGCCCAGGGAGCAAGCCTCGGTCTGGTTCGTCAGATAGAAGCCCGGGCAGCGTCAGACTATATTCAGGGTTTTATCCGCCGGTTTGCCGGAGCCCGCTTGACGGGATTACGGGTGGTTGCGGATCTGGCCCAGGGGGCGGCCTGCCGAACGGTTCCCGGCGTACTGGACGGCCTGAAGATCAGGGCGCAATATATTGCGGATAAGCCGGACGGGTTGAATATTAATCTCGGTTGCGGGTCTCTCCATCCGGATAAGGCGGCAAGCAAGGTCCGCGCGCTTAAGGCCCAAGCGGGTTTGGCTTTTGACGGAGACGGTGACCGCGTTATGCTGGTGGATGAAAAAGGCAATATTATAAACGGCGACCGGATGCTGGGATTATTGGCAAAATATTATGCCCGCCAGGGCCGGCTGGCCGGCCGGACCGTGGTGGCCACGGTTATGAGCAACTTGGGGTTGGAATTATTTCTCAAGCAGAAAAACATCCGTCTGCTGCGGACCAAGGTGGGGGACCGGTATGTTTCCCAGGTCATGGCCGAACGTGGTTTTATTTTAGGCGGAGAGCAATCCGGTCACCTGCTCCTGCCCCGGTTGAGTCCTACCGGAGACGGACTCTTGACCGCGCTGGAAGTACTAAGAGTAATGCAGGCCGAGGAAAAACCGCTCTCCGAGATTGCCGGGGGATGGAAAGATTTCCCCCAAATGCTGGTGAATGTGCGGGTGACCAGCCGGCCTCAGCTTAACCAGCTTGCCAAGGTTAAGCAGGAAGTTACGGCCGCTCAACGGATACTAAAGGAACGGGGGCGTATAAACCTCCGTTATTCCGGGACTGAATCCCTGGCCCGGATTATGGTGGAGGCTGAGACAGTTTCCCTGGCGGAAACCTGGTCGCACCGGATTGCGGACGCGGTCGAACAAAGTATTGGCAACGGTCAGGGGAGGACAACAACATGGCTAACTTGTGCGTGAATATTGATCATATCGCAACTTTGCGCCAGGCCCGGAGGGATACGGAGCCTGATCCGATTGCCGCCGCAGTGCTGGTGGAGCAGGCCGGTGCTGAGGGCATTACAGTTCACTTGCGGGAAGATCGAAGGCATATTCAGGATCGGGATGTGGAACTGCTCCGGCAGGTTGTGAGGACCAAACTTAACCTGGAAATGGCGGCTACTAATGAGATGGTCGAGATAGCCTGCCGGATTAAGCCGGAGGAGTGCACCCTGGTGCCTGAGAAACGCGAGGAATTAACCACTGAAGGTGGCCTGGATGTGAGTGCTCAAAGTTCCCGGTTGAAGGGGACTTGCACCCGGCTGCGTGAGGCCGGAATTTCGGTCTCGCTGTTTATCAATCCGGAAGCCGGGCAGATTGCGGCGGCGGCTGAAGCCGGCGCGGATTTTGTGGAACTTCACACCGGGGCCTATGCCGGGACGCGCAGCGAGCAGGAGGCTGAAAAAGAATTTCAAAAGCTTGTGGCCGGCGCTGAACTTGCCCGGGAAAAAGGGATGAGAATAAATGCCGGGCATGGATTGACTTTTCGGAATGTCCGGCCCATAGCCGGGATTACGGGCATGGAGGATTTAAACATCGGGCATAATATCATTGCCCGCGCGGCCCTGGTGGGATTGGACCGGGCAATACGCGATATGCTGGAATTGATAAAGTAATCGAGGTGCATTATGTGCGGTATTATTGGATACATCGGTAATCGGGAAGCCGTCCCCATTCTGCTGGACGGGCTCTGTAAGTTAGAATACCGCGGCTATGATTCAGCCGGACTGGCCGTGCTTTCCCATGGCCGGCTGGAGCGGCGGCGATGCGAAGGCAAACTGCATAAGCTGGTAACTCTGATGGAACAGTCACCTTTGACGGCTGCGGCCGGCATCGGTCATACCCGTTGGGCGACCCACGGCCGGCCAAACGAAGAAAACGCTCACCCGCATACGAACGCGAAAGGCACTCTGGCTGTAGTTCACAATGGAATCGTGGAAAACGACCGGACACTGCACCGGGAACTGGAAGCCCAGGGCTATGAATTTCAATCAGATACCGATACCGAGGTCTTCGCGCATTTAATTGATAAATACTATCGTCCCGGAGTAAAGTTGGAGACTGCGGTCCGCCGGGCCGTATCCCGCATCAAAGGCACCTTTTCCATCGGAGTAATCAGCCAACAGGAGCCAGGCAAACTGGTGGCAGTCAGGCGGGGCAGTCCCTTGATCCTGGGGTTGGGTGAGAAGGAGTTTTTCCTGGCATCGGATGTTCCGGCGCTGCTAGCCTACACACGTAATGTGCTGTACGTACAGGATAATGAATTGGCAATCCTGACTTCTCGTGGAATTAAACTTATGAATTTCCAGGGGAAGGAGTTAAAACGCAAACCGACTCGCATCACATGGAACGCGATCCAGGCCGAAAAGGGCGGTTACAAGCACTTTATGCTTAAAGAGATTTACGAACAACCCCAGGTAGTGGAAGATACTTTAAGCGGACGAGTTACTGGACTGGGTGGAGACGTAGTGCTGGAAGAGGCTGGAATTCCTGCCGCTTTTTTAAAAAACCTGCGCCGGATTTTTCTGGTGGCTTGCGGAACTTCATGGCATGCCGGCCTGGTGGGCAAATTTTTAATCGAGAGCCTGGCCCGCCTGCCGGCAGAAGTGGATTTTGCCTCCGAATTCCGGTACCGGTCGCCCCTGGTAGACCGCCAATCTCTAGTGGTTTTAATCAGCCAGTCCGGAGAGACTGCGGATACTTTGGCAGCGCTCAGGGAGGCGCGCCTCCGCGGGGCCCGGACCCTGGCGATATGCAATGTAGTGGGTTCTTCCATGACGCGGGAAGCCCAGGGAACGCTCTATACTCATGCCGGGCCTGAAATCGGCGTGGCTTCCACCAAAGCTTTTATAGCCCAGCTTACGGCCCTGCACTTGTTGGCGCTCTACCTGGGCCGCCGCAACCGCTCGCTTTCAGCTTCCGCCGCGACAGCGCACATGGATAAACTCCGCAAGGTTCCCAGGCTGATAGAGCAGGTCTTGAAAAAGGAGGGGGAGATCAAGGAGATCGCGTCCCAATTATTTAAGCATAGGGATTTTCTTTACCTGGGAAGGGGAATCAATTACCCGATTGCCCTGGAAGGAGCATTAAAGCTAAAAGAGATTTCTTATATTCACGCTGAAGGCTACCCGGCCGGGGAGATGAAACACGGTCCCATAGCCTTGATTGACGGGCGCATGCCGGTGGTGGCGATTGCCAATAAATCTTCGGTGACGGAAAAAATAATGAATAATATTGAGGAAGTCAAGAGCCGGAATGGATCAGTGCTGGCTTTAGTAACCAGGGGAAATCGTGAGATCCGGAAATTGGCGGATTGGGTAATTGAGCTCCCGGCGGTCGAGGAAGCCCTCAGCCCGATTATCAATGTGGTCCCGCTCCAATTGCTGGCCTATCACGTGGCTGTGCAGCGGGGAGCGGATGTGGATCAGCCGCGCAACCTGGCTAAAAGCGTAACTGTGGAGTAGCCAATGGCAGGGATCTTGCGTGAGATTAAAATAGAAACCCATCAACGCATGGAGATGGTGGATGTCACTGCTGATTTGGAAAAGGCAGTGGCTGAGTCCGGAATCAAGGAAGGAATCCTTTTGGCCGGCGTTTTGCATACCACGGCCGGGATGACCGTGAATGAGAATGCCGATCCGGACGTGGTCCGTGATCTATTAATGCATTTGGAAAGGATGGTTCCTGAGCAAGGCGGATACCGGCATGCGGAAGGCAATTCCGATGCCCATATCAAAGCCGTCCTGGTGGGAAACTCGGTTACTATACCGGTGTCTAAAGGGGCATTGGTATTAGGAACCTGGCAGGGGATCTATTTTTGCGAGTTTGACGGTCCGCGGCCCAGAAAAATTATGGCCCGGGTTATGGGATGAATTGAAGGAGAACCTGGTTTGTTAAAATTCGGATGGGTTACAGTGCTGGCAACTCTACTATTAGCCAATTCAGTATCAGCCGCCGGCCTGAAAGTTACTACTGACCAAGATAAATACTGGCGATATGAGATGGTCGGGATTACCGCCGGCCCGGGACAAACCGGAACAGCCTGGGCCGCGCAGCTTCCTGAAAAAATGAGCGCCAGTATATGGCAAGGAAAGCGCCGGGTTGTCACAATTGGAAAGCAGAAAAGCGTACTGCTCCGGCGGGAAGAAGGGGATAAATGGTTGGGAAACTGGCCGATTCCTTTTAATCCCGTACTGGGTAAGTACACGGTTAAACTCAGCGCCTGGCCGGCTGACGGAACGACTTTGACCGCTTCTGCGAATTTCAAGATTCGGGGACGAGAGCCCAGGTTACTATTGCCAGGTTTTTCCGTAGTGACGTACGAGGGCGGAAAAAAGGGGCCCAATACCTCGCCCGGACTTACTCCCGAAGTACCGCGCTCCTGGCGCAACTTGGTTCATTGGGCTGATTTTATGGGAGCCGACGCTTTCTGGCACTGCATTGGCCAGACTCAGGTGTGGGCTAGATTGAAGCCGGAGCAATTTCCCTGGTCGGCTTACACAGTCAAATTAATGGAGCGCGTGGGCCGGGCGGTGAATGAGGCTGGAATGAAATACGGTGCCTGGATTACGGCCTTTGTGGTTATTGGGGATAAGCCGGAAGCTACTGGTTATACGTATACCTGGGGCTGGGATCGTAAAAATAAGACCCTTCGCCGCTTGCGGTATGTATCCCTGGGGTGCGAAAAACGTATCCAAGATATAGTGGAACTGCTCCGGAAATTCGAAGCGAGTCCTGTGGTGGACTACCTCGGCCTGGATTACATGCGCACAGATGTCGGAGGTTATGAATTTGCCGGGGATTTTGTGCAAGACATGGCTCTCGAAACACCGGCGGAATGGGGGCAATGGTCGGCGGATGAACGTAGTTTATGGATGGCCCGCCTGATCGAGGTGGAACGGGATGCCGTGGTCCGCGAGCAATGGCAATGGTGGCGGGCGCATAAAGTAGCTCTGGTTCTGGCCGGCATTGTACAGGCCGTCCGGCCGGAAAAGCCTCTATGGGTTTTTTCCTTGGGCTGGAAGACCGGGCATCAGCACGGCCAGGATATGTTAATGATGCTGGATGCGGGCGTGGGGTTCAATGCGCCCATGTTTTACTCCATTAATAAAGGGGATTTACCCCACATGCTGAATTCCTGGAAAAACTATCTGCGCCGTTCGCCTGCCAGTGTGGTGATCGGACAATGCGTAGACTGGAACCTGTTAGGCCGGACCAAAGATCCCGGCGGGCCTGAGGAACACTATATCCGTCAGATCCAGACTATGGATAAGCTGATGCCCCGGGCCAAGCATTTCGGGTTTTTTTGGCATGATATGGGACGAGCCTATTTCGGAGCCCGAGGCCCTTATGGTACCATGGAATGGGCCATGGCCGGCGCAGCCTCTTTTTCCAGCCTTAAAGTTGCTAATGGTCGTATATCATACAATATGGAGTTAAATGCGCCCGTGGAAATTATCCGCAGCCGTGAGACCCAAATCCAAGTGGAGATTACCAATGCCACGGCGAACACCCTGACCTCAGTGGCGGTTGAGCTGGTTTCCCTGCCCCGCTTAACTATATTGGACACGGAACCCCAGGTGATTTCCCAGCTCGCTCCCGGCTCGGCCGGCCAAAGCATGAAACTGCGTTTTCGGACTGATCAGATATACGCCCGGAATGGAGGCCGGCAAATGGTGGCTGTCAAAGCGGTCTGTGCGGAAGACGGGGACCAAAATCCCTATTTTAAATTTGTCTACCTGCCGATCACGGCGGAATTGGGGCCACCCGTGCCGGTTGTAACGCCAACTGACACCATAGCTGACAATCATAAATTGGTGCCGTGAAGGCAGTAGATTAACTAGCTAGTTCCTGTTGTGGAAACGTGTTTTCTTAAGTTTGTCATTCCAAACGCAGTGAGGAATCTCCACGGAAACGCCTAAAATATCAGGTTTCTTGGAGATTCTTCGCCTTTGGCTCAGAATGACAAAATGCGGGGAGTCTGCTAAAAATAGCTTTCCGCAACAGGAACCAACTAAAAAATACGGAGACTGAAGCTGATAAAATGTCCAAATCTAATATTCGGAATTTTAGCATTATTGCGCATATTGATCACGGTAAGTCTACCCTGGCTGACAGGATTCTGGAAATTACGCAGGCTGTCGCCAAACGGGATATGCGGGACCAGATGCTTGATGACATGGATCTGGAACGCGAACGCGGTATTACTATAAAGGCCAAAGCCGTGCGTCTTACTTTTAAGTCGGATGATGGGGAGGTCTACCAGTTCAACCTCATTGATACGCCCGGACATGTGGATTTTAATTATGAAGTCAGCCGCTCACTCGCGGCTTGCGAAGGGGCGTTGTTAGTAGTAGATGCGGCCCAGGGGATCGAGGCTCAGACCCTCTCCAATGCGGAGCTGGCGATCATGAATGATTTGTGCCTGATTCCGGTATTGAATAAAATAGATCTGCCCGCGGCCCGGCCGGAGGAAGTAGCGCACCAGTTGGAAGAAGCTCTCTCGCTTTCTTCCCGGGACGCGATTGCGGCTTCAGCTAAAACCGGGCAAGGCACGCTAGAAGTACTTCGCGCCGTGCGGGATAGAATTCCGGCTCCCGGCGGGGATGAAAACGCTCCCCTGAAAGCTCTGGTTTTTGATTCGCATTTTGATACTTACCGCGGAGTAATTGCATACCTGCGCGTAATGGATGGCCGGGTTAGCAAAGGCATGACCATAAACATGATGGCGGCCAATACGGCCTACCAGGTTGACGAGGTAGGCGTGTTTACCCCGGCGGCTAAGGCCATAGATGAACTTACTGCCGGTGAAGTAGGTTATATTATTGCGGGCATAAAAACTATTGCGGACGTGAAAGTCGGGGATACGGTTACGGAATATTTCCGCCCGGCGGAAAAGGCTTTGCCGGATTTTAAGGAAATCAAGCCCATGGTGTTCTGCGGACTCTACCCGATTGAGGCCGGGGAATTCGAGACCCTGCGCACGGCTCTGGAAAAACTGAAACTGAATGATGCCTCGCTGTTTTTTGAACCGGAAAATTCCGCGGCTTTGGGGTTCGGATTTCGCTGCGGTTTTTTAGGTCTTTTGCACATGGAAATAATCCAGGAGCGCCTGGAACGGGAATTCGGTCTTAATCTGATCGCCACTGCCCCGTCCGTGGTCTTTCGGGTGCGCAAGACCAATGGCAAGACATTAGAGGTGGATAATCCCGCGCAATTACCGTCCCCGGGGGAGATTGAATATATTGAAGAACCTTATATGAATGTTACTATTTTAACCCCGGCCGAATATGTGGGGGCGATTATGCAATTGGCCCAGGAACGCCGGGGGGCGTATCGTAATACGGAATATCTGGATACCCAGCGCGTTAAGCTTACCTATCGCCTGCCCTTGGTAGAGGTAATCATGGATTTTTATGACCAGCTGAAGTCCCGTACCCGGGGATATGCCAGCATGGATTACGAAATCGTCGGCTACGGCCGGGAAAAGATGGTTAGAGTGGATATCCTGGTGAACCGGGAACCGGTGGACGCTCTTTCTTTCATTTGTCACCGGGATTTCGCGGAGCAGCGGGGACGGTCTCTGGTGGAAAAACTGCGCAGTATAATACCGCGCCAAAACTTCGAGGTGCCTATCCAGGCGGCCATTGGCGCGAAAGTCATAGCGCGGGAATCCATCCGGGCCCTGCGCAAGGATGTAATCGCAAAATGCTATGGTGGTGATATTACCCGCAAACGCAAGCTCCTGGAAAAGCAGAAGGAAGGCAAGAAACGGATGAAACATATCGGCAACGTAGAAATCCCCCAGGCCGCTTTTCTGGCCGTGCTGAAGATTGATAAATAAAAAAATAAAATTTGTATATTTAAAGGCACAAATTGTAGTATAAAGATTATCAACGCTAATTAGTATCTTGTGGTAAAGAGCAGTTGTAGTCTCTCAAAGTATCGTCATTCCGGCATGATTTTAGCCGGAATCCAGAAAAGCATTGTAATACCAGAAAAGATAATTCCTGGATACCGGCTTTCGCCGGTAAGACGAGCTCAACTCGCCTTTTCGCAACCGGAACGAATTTGTATTTAACAGAAAGGTGGATATAGATAAATGTGGGAATGGATTAAAACCGCGGAAGCAGCGGAGCTGATTTTTTACGGACTGCTGGTCGGCTTGGCCTTAGCCCAGGTGCTGCTTCGCTATATTTTAAAAGTTGCCAAGACCAATATTGTACTGGAGTATGTGGATTCCGGTTTTATAGCAATTCTGCTGGCCCTGGTTATTCGTATTCTGTTAATTCAGGCCTTTAAGATCCCTTCCGGCTCCATGGAGAACACTTTATTAATTGGAGATCACTTGTTGGTCAATAAATGCATATATGGTACGGATATTCCTTTTACCGATAAAACCATCCTGAAAATCCGGGATCCGCGGCGGGGAGATATTATTGTATTCAAATACCCTGAAAAGCCCCGGAGGGATTTTATCAAACGATGCATCGGGGTTCCCGGAGATACGCTGGAAATAAAGGATAAAGTATTATATATAAATGGCGAACCGCAAAACGAAAATTACGTTACCTTCCGGGATATACGCATACTGCCCAGGGAATTGAGTGTCCGGGATAATTTCGGGCCTATAACCGTTCCGCCTGACAATTTTTTTATGATGGGGGATAACCGTGATTTTTCCGCGGATTCCCGCTTCTGGGGATTCCTGCCCCGTAAACTTATAAAAGGCAAAGCCTGGGTCATTTATTGGCCTATCCCGCGCTGGAGGGCGATTAGGTAGGCTGTAATGCCGCGCGGCGTTTATATTCATATTCCTTTTTGTTTATCTAAATGCCCCTACTGCGATTTTGCTTCCCGTCCCGGGAAATTTCCCGGGGAACTGGAGCAATACCTATCCGCTTTACAGGGGGAAATCAGCCAACGGGCAGAGGGACGCGCAACCACGGTGTATTTCGGCGGCGGCACGCCTTCACTTTGCAGCGCTGCGCAAATTAAAACCCTGCTGGATGCGCTCAGCCATAATTTGCGTATTTCCCCCCAGGCGGAAATTACCCTGGAAATGAATCCGGCCACTATGGCATTATCTTCCCTGGCGGCTTTCCGACAGGCCGGAATTAACCGGCTATCGATCGGAGTCCAAAGCACTTCCCAACGAAGTCTGCATTTATTAGGTCGTTGCCATACACCGGCTCAATCCCGAGCCACGATCCAAAAAGCCCGCCAGGCGAATTTTACAAATATTTCCTGTGATTTGATACACGGCCTGCCGGAGCAAAGCCTGGAGGAATTCCAGGCGGATTTAAATACGCTATTGTCCTTCGCGCCGGATCAAATTTCCCTCTATGCCCTGCAGTTGGAACCCTGGACTCCCATGGCCAAACAGATCCGGAATAAGACCATGCCACAACCGGATGATGATCTGGCAGCGGAGATGTATGCCTGGGCCCGGGCCGTTTTTTTAAGGCAAGGTTTTATCCAGCATGAAATCTCCGGTTTCAGCCGCCCGGGCAAGACTTGCCGGCATAATTTAATATATTGGAAGGGTGATCCTTATATCGGTTTGGGGGCGGCGGCTCATTCCTATGAGCAGGGAGTTAGAACCTGGAACTGTTCTGATATTGCTGAATATATTCAAAAGATTTCGGAATGTGGCCAGGCGCAGGAAGGCAGGGAAGCCTTGGAAGGCCGGGCGCGAAAGGCAGAGAGACTGATTATTGGCTTGCGTCTTACTTCCGGAGTGAATAAAAGAAAAATGCGGCGTCAATTCGGGAAGGACTGGAAAAAGGAGTTTGTAAAAGCTATATATGATATGAAACAAACCGGTCTACTAGTTGAAAATTCTGAATTTATCCGCCTGACTCCCCGGGGAATGCTTCTGGCGGATGTGGTTTTTCGCGCGATACTTTAATTATGTTGGCCGCGAATTCTTCAAGTATGGAGATGAGCGACAGAGACTATTGACATGCATCTTAAAACGTGGATGAAGTGAAAAAAAATTACTACATCGCGGATCAGAATACGTCGCCCTTCAGGGCGGGGTATTCTGATCCGGATTTTGTTATGTTTTCCTTAAAAAAATAATTTCTTGAAGCTTTTATCGGGAGCTTTACCATTTTTGATTTTAGATATATTATGTTAGGTAATGTGGTTATTTTAGGAATAGAGGCTGGATGTCTCGCGCCATTCTCCTTCTGTTGAATATTCCTTAAACTTCCGATGTTTTATAAATGGTGTGACTTCCTCTTGCACTTTCTGAAAACTCTTTTTTGCGGCATGAAACCGCCTTTGCTTTTCTTCTGTGAGTTTTCTCGTTGATTCTGGGCTCTTATTCATTTTTATCCCTCCTGATTTGAGCAACAAATGAATGATTCGTGCTTTCAATGCACTTTGCAACTTTTGTTGATACAAAGTTATTTGTTCGAATATATAACTCATACACCAGTTGCCAAAATTTATCTTTTACATCTTTTTGCTCTATTGTTAGGCCGCAAACTAATGCCTCATCTCTACAAATTGGCCGTCCGTGTGTTTTTGTCCGCTTCGGCGTTAGAAAGATTTCTATCTTTTTCTTAATGTCGGCAGCGGGTATAGTTCCCATCATACCAGAGGCAAGAGTTTTTATTGCAATATCTTCCGATAAGGAAAGAGCTGCTTGCAATTCTTTTATTTCTCTTTCATCATAATTTGCTAACTGCTGTAGATATGGTTGTAAATTCCCCTTTTCATTTACAGCTCTCGAAAATAAGTCATTATAACTTTCAACAATATTATAAACAGAAAACCTTTTTACAGTATTATTTTCAGAGGTGGTTAGTTGTGGATCAATAGGTCCCAATTCAGATGTTGCGCCCATGATTAATTTGCTTGCGCCAAAACATATCATAGTAGCAGCAGACTTCGCTTTACCTGGTATTATTACCCAGTAATCTCCCGTTTTACTATAACTTCGGCAAATGTTGATTATTCGTTCGGCAGCAAGACCATCACCACCAGGGGAACTTATTAACAAAACTAAACCATTGGATAGATCCGTTTTTTGTAGAACCCCTTCCAGCATATCGGCATCAGCATCTTCAATCATAACTGGAAATTTAAAACTAGTAAAAAAAGACACAACCGGTCTTTTAAGTTCTTTTTCTAATTCAATAAAAATCTGTTTTCGTATTTCATGGCCTTGATTTTGTTCCGTCAGGACTTGTTGTATAACTGGCTCCACTTCTTGTTTTAACATTAAAAATGTCTCCTCTATAAAAGTTCAAATTTTATAAATAAAAAACCATAACAATACTGTTTCGTTCGTTCTCCAAAATTAGTATAATTAGGCAAGCATTTTGGTTACACACGACTCTAGGAGCCTGTCGGACTTTAGTTATTCTCCCCCTTTACAAAAGGGGGAAGAGTGCTCAAAATCCACTTTTGTGCCTAAGTCAGACAGGTTCCTGGGGGCTTGAGCAATTAGTCGCTTTTGTCATACCCGCATGTAGTAAATGGGTATCCAGAAAAAGCTTATTTTATAAACATTGATAAATTCGTGGATTCCGGCTAAAAGCATGCCGGAATGACAACATGTACTAATTGCTTAGACTCCTAGGCGGACATTATCTCCTGAGATACGTAATTTTATCCGGCAAAAAAGTAATTAAATTTCAACAGAAGTGTAGCAAAAAATGGAATAATAAGTCAACGAGAAAATATATGTTCTAAGGGTTACTATCTTTATGAAATCTCCGGTTTCAGCCGCCCGGGCAAGACCTGCCGGCATAATTTAATATATTGGAAGGGTGATCCTTATATCGGTTTGGGGGCGGCGGCTCATTCCTATGAGCAGGGAGTTAGAACCTGGAACTGTTCTGATATTGCTGAATATATTCAAAAGATTTCGGAATGTGGCCAGGCGCAGGAAGGCAGGGAAGCCTTGGAAGGCCGGGCGCGAAAGGCAGAGAGACTGATTATTGGCTTGCGTCTTACTTCCGGAGTGAATAAAAGAAAAATGCGGCGTCAATTCGGGAAGGACTGGAAAAAGGAGTTTGTAAAAGCTATATATGATATGAAACAAACCGGTCTACTAGTTGAAAATTCTGAATTTATCCGCCTGACTCCCCGGGGAATGCTTCTGGCGGATGTGGTTTTTCGCGCCATTATCTAACTGGAAATGGGGGAAATGGTTAATTATTCAACCAAGTTGACTTACGGGAGAGGTTATTGTACATTAGCAGTATGCCAAGACAGCCAAGCCTGGAATATCCAGGCGGGTTCTACCACCTCATCAATCATGAAATAGAATGCCGGAGAAAAAAACTTTGGATGAAGGGAAATTAATGATGCTGGTGGCTGAGGTAATAGAGGCAGGTGACTGACATGAAAGTAGCTGCAAACATTCTGGAACTGATCGGAGAGACGCCGCTGGTTCGGCTAAATCGTGTGACCGCGGATTGTGGAGCAGAAGTTTTCTTAAAGCTGGAGATGTTTAATCCTTGCGCTAGCGTCAAAGACCGGATAACCTATGCCATGTTGGCGAGCACGGAGAAAAGCGGGGAATTGAAGCCCGGTGGCACAGTGGTTGAAGCAACCAGTGGTAATACGGGCATTGGTCTGGCTATGGTATGCGCGGTCAGAGGTTATCGTCTAATCCTGACCATGCCGGACACGATGAGTGTGGAACGCCGCCAGATGCTCGCTGCGTTTGGGGCCAAGATCGTCTTGACGCCAGGGGCTGAAGGTATGCGCGGTGCAGTGCAGAGGGCTGAAAAACTTGTAAAGGAAACACCGGGTGCAGTTATGCCGCAGCAGTTTAAAAATTCCGCTAATCCCGAGAGCCACCGTCTGACTACGGCAGAAGAGATATGGCGGGATACGGAGGGTGAGATAGACGTCTTTGTGGCGGGGGTTGGAACCGGAGGGACGATAACCGGGGTGGGCGAAATTTTGAAGAAACGGAAGAAGGAAATAAAGATTTATGCTGTCGAGCCGGACGCGTCCCCGGTTCTGTCAGGTGGCAAGCCAGGTCCGCACAAGATACAGGGGATAGGTGCTGGTTTTATTCCGGAGGTATTAAACCGGAAAATTATTGATAAAGTTGTTACCGTCACGGATGAAGAGGCTGGAAATATGGCCAGGCGCTTAGCACGTGAAGAGGGGATTCTAGCGGGGATTTCATCAGGCGCCAATGTGCACGCTGCCGTGGCAGCAGCCAAACTTCCAGAGCATGCCGGCTGTAAAATCGTCACTATGGGATGTGATACCGGCGAACGTTATTTATCCACTGGGGTGTTTAAATAACCAGATCCGCGGATGTAATAGCAAAGTAAACATTACTTATACCTGGGAAGCCAGAAAGGAGCAGGAAGATGACAAAAAAGCCTAATTATCATTTTGAAACACTCGCTTTGCATGCCGGGCAGGAGCCGGATCCCTGCACGCAGTCCCGGGGCGTTCCGGTTTACCGCACGAGTAATTATGTTTTTCGCGATACGCAACACGCGGCAGACTTATTCAACTTGAAAGAGCTCGGGAATATTTACACGCGTCTTATGAATCCCACTCAGGATGTGTTGGAAAAAAGATTGGCTGCGCTGGAGGGAGGAGTGGCGGCTTTGGCCCTTGCTTCCGGGACGGCCGCGATCTTTAATACTATCATCAACATTTGCGAGACCGGTGATGAGATAGTCGCTGCGAGCAATTTATACGGAGGAACGTATACGCAGTTTGATGCCATTCTGCCGCAAATGGGGATTAAAGTTAATTTTGTGAATGCGCAAAAGCCGGAGAGCTTCCAAGCGGCAATTAACGAAAAGACCAGGGCGGTATTTGTCGAGACCATGGGTAATCCTAACTTGGAAGTGACAGATTTGCAGGCAGTGGCGAAGATTGCGCACAAGAACCATTTACCCTTGATTGTGGACTCGACTTTTACTACCCCCTATTTGCTGCGTCCGCTTGAACACGGTGCAGATATAGTTGTTCACTCACTGACAAAATGGCTGGGAGGACATGGGGCCGGTATCGGAGGGATAGTCATTGACGGTGGAAAATTCGACTGGACGCATAAAAAATTCCGGCTTTTCAATGAGCCGGATCCCAGCTACCACGGCCTGCGTTTTGCGCATGATCTCGGTGATTTGCAAAAACTTGTTTTTGTCTTGAGAATGCGTCTGGTTCCTCTGCGAAACCTCGGAGCTTGCATCTCTCCGGATAATGCCTGGTTGTTTTTGCAGGGTATCGAGACTTTGCCCCTCAGAATGCAGAGGCATTGCGAGAACGCTCAAGTAGTGGCGGAGTATCTTCAGGAACACGATCAAGTAAGCTGGGTCCGGTATCCCGGCCTGCCATCAGATCCCAACCATGCAGTGGCCGGGAAGATACTGACTAATGGATTTGGCGGCGTAGTTGTTTTTGGCATAAAAGGCGGGGCGCTAAAAGGACAAAAGTTTATCGAGTCGCTGGAGTTAGTCTCCCACTTGGCTAGTGTCGGGGATGCTAAAAGTCTGGCGATCCATCCTGCCACAACTACGCACTCCCAACTCTCGGAAGCTCAGCAGCAAGCGGCCGGCATTACTCCGGATTTAGTGAGACTGTCAATCGGCATCGAGAACAGCAAGGATATAATTGCGGATATTGACCAGGCGCTAAACCGCTTTGCCTGAGCCGTTTTCGCGAGGAGAGATGTATGGTGATGCCTGGCAGCAAATCCGGACAAGCCGGACCGAGACGTGTTCTGGTATTGTATTCCGGCGGCTTGGACAGCACATTGGCAGTCGGTCTTATGCACAAAGCAGGGCTGGAAGTCATCCCGCTTGTTTTTGAAACACCGTTTACCAATCCATTAAGCAAGGAGGGCAAAAGGGATAAAGCTGACGCCATGCAAGAGGCATTCGGCCTTGGTCTGCAGAAGGTTTGGCTGGGAGATGAGCTGCTTGAGCTGGTGAAATCCCCAAAATTTGGCAGGGGGAAGCATATCAATTGTTGTATCGATTGTCATCTGCTTATGCTGCAAAGAGCCAGGGAACTCATGCCGAAGCTCGGGGCGGATTTTATCGCGACGGGAGAAGTGTTGGGCCAGAGACCCATGAGTCAGCACAGACAGGCGCTGGAGCTTATTGTCCGCAAGTCTCAGTTAGAAGGTCTGGTCCTGCGTCCGCTAAGTGCACGTCATCTTGACAGGACTTTACCTGAGACAAAGGGATGGGTTAAGCGCGAGTTTTTACTTGATATTACCGGCCGCAGCCGCAAGCGCCAGATGGACTTGGCCCGGGAGTGGGGATTAAGCAAATTCAATAATCCTGCCGGGGGCTGTTTGTTGACAGAGGCAGGATACTCGCGAAAAATACGAGTCCTCCTGGACGCGGATATGCTCACTGTCTCAAATTGTCAGTGGATTCAATATGGGCGTTTCTTTGATTTGGATCCGGTGTGTAAGCTTGTGGTGGCCCGCAATGAGCAAGAGTGTGAACTTTTGCAGAAGGTGGCAGGTGATGAAGACCTATTAATTTGGCCGAAAAACATCTCTGGTCCTGCCGCATTGTTACGCGGCAGAGATAAAGAAAGAGTAATGAAAAAAGCACTAAGTATAGTTTCATATTATTGCCGATCACAAGAGACCACGGTTTTTGAGCTGAAAACACACCAAAAAGAAAGAGCCTTTCCACAACCAATCCCGCCTATGACTAAAGAAGAATTATTAACCATGCTAATAAGTTAGTAGTGCATAAATTCAATTCACCAAGCATATCCGTCCCAATGAGATAACCAAGCGGTTAAGGGTATGGACAGAATAATAAGAATCCCCTATCTTTCGCCAATTGGCGAAAGATAGGGGATAAGCCGGCACGAGATTTCCAGGATCACTAAGACTTTAGCAGAGGAAAACCGTCCCCGGATATTTTATTGCGAAAACGCATGCCGGTCTCGCCGGAGGGATTTTTTAGAAGGCTCCAAGATAGTTCTTGCAATTTATCCGGTATTAGGGTAGTCTATATATCGATAGCGTACTCCATTTTGCCTTCCAACCTTTCTTCTCGGGAAACAGCGGCAGGAAAATTTTCGCTGATCAAAACCGAATCCAAATTCAATACCGTTTTCGAGACCTGCGTTTCAGGCGTCAATTTGCGTGTGGAACCTTGCGTCTTTACCAGCTGGAAGGGGTCGAAATGGATTCAAATCAATCGTTGGCTGGTAAACCAAAAGGAAAAAAGTATGAATTTTGATAGTTTTAAGTTAGACGCTCGCGTAAAGAAAGGTCTGCAAGCAGCCGGGTATGAGAAAGCCACCCCGATCCAGGCAGCTGCTATACCTGCGGTCCTGGAGGGGCATGATTTGATCGGGACGGCCCAGACCGGTACCGGCAAAACCGCTGCTTTTGTGCTTCCAATTCTGCACCACTTTCTGGCCAAGGAAAAGCCCGGCCGCGGCCGGACTCGCGCGTTAATTGTTACGCCGACACGCGAATTGGCCGAACAAATCCACGGCGTGGTGAACACGCTGGGAAAATTTACATCCTTGCGCTCAGCTACGGTTTACGGCGGGGTGGGCATGCAGCCGCAGGAAAAAGCGTTGCGGCAGGGTATCGAGTTGATCGTAGCCTGCCCGGGCCGGTTGCTGGATCATATTAACCGCGGAACCGCCAAGTTGGATCAGGTTGAGGTCTTAGTGCTCGATGAAGCGGATCGCTTGCTGGATATGGGTTTTTTGCCTTCCATCCAGCAGATATTGAAACATCTTTCTCCCCAGCGGCAGACACTGCTCTTTTCGGCCACCTTCGATAAAGCCTTGGAACAACTGACAGCCAAGGCGCTGCGCAGTCCGAAGCGCGTCTCGATGGGCGCCGAGGTGCCTGCCAGCACGGTCGCGCACTCGCTCTACCCGGTAACCCAGCACTTAAAAACCGGACTGTTGCTGAAACTGGTCAAGTTGATGACGGCGAAATCGGTGCTGGTTTTCACTCGGACCAAACATCGTGCCGACCGCGTGGTGGAAAAAATAAATCGGTCCGGTTTTGCGGCGGCTGCCCTGCATTCCAATAAATCCCAGAGCCAGCGCAAACAGACTTTGGATCGTTTCCGGCAGGGCAAAACCCATATTCTGGTAGCTACGGATATCGCCTCCCGAGGCTTGGATATCGCCTCCATTTCCCATGTCATTAATTTTGACATCCCGGATTCCGCGACTACCTATATTCACCGGATCGGCCGGACCGGCAGAGCCGCTCAGTCGGGCGACGCCTTGACCCTGATTACCGGAGAAGATAAAGCTATTATTCGGGATATCGAGAAGATATTGGGAACTACGATCGAAAGACGGGTCCTGAAGGATTTTGATTATGAATCTTCGGAAAAAGACGCCACTGCTCTACCCCGGCAGCGTAAAAAGTTCCATCCCCCATATGGCATGCCTACATCGGCAAGAAAACGCTATCACGCCAATGCCAGGCTTAACTAACTAAACCACAAACGTTCCGCCGCAACCGGTCAAATTCATTTTTATCCGCCTTCGCAGAAGGTCCCGGACTTGGTGGGGATGAATGCGCGAGCTACTACGGCGTGATGCGCCCCATAACTTGGGCGGATAAGGGAAAATTCTGATTGCATCTGTTCGACTCCCCGGGGAATGCTTCCGGCTGATTTAGGTTTTTGCGCGATACTTTAGAAGGTTATTTTAATCTGCTCTACAATCCAGCTATTTTACAAGCGAATATTTAGAATTTAGCTTGACGATATGACGTTGGATGTGTTATAGCATACTCCCATATGGAAATAATATCCAAATACAAGCAGGAGGCCGAAAATGACCAAAGTGGAATTAATTGATAAAGTGGCCGAAGGACTGGGTTTGCCCAAGCGGGAAGTTGAGAAAATGCTGGAAAAGCTAATCTCAACAATTCAGAATTCGCTAAAAGCCGGCCAGAAAGTCTCGGTTGCCGGGTTGGGAACTTTTGTAGTAAAAGAGAAGAAAGCCCGGATAGCCCGCAATCCTAAAACCGGCGAATCAGTTCAAGTGCCTGCCAAAAGGGCTCCGAAATTCCGGCCGGGTAAGGAATTAAAAGAAATTATCCAAGCCTAAAAAAACCCCGATCCTTAGCTTTGCCTCCTTCAGGTATGTTCAGGGTAGGCAGGGTGGCAGGATAAGCGATAAAGGCACAAAGTGTCTGATTGTGATGTGAATAAACCATATTGCAATTCTGCTTGTGTTCGAATTGGCAGGAGGCCATTCCATGATTAATAAAAAGATCGTTAAAAAGGTGATAAAAAAAGCTGTTGCTAAAAAAACTACCGCAAAAAAGGCGGATAGTAAAAAGGTGGCCGCAAAAAAGGTGGGAGCCTACAAAGCCGTGACCGCAAATGCGGCTAAAAAAAAGACGATGGCTAAAAAAACAACCGCCGGAGAAAAAAAAGTAGTAACGAAAGAGACGGTTTTTGAAAAGTCCGCCCCCAAAAATCATGGAATTAAAAGCGTTGTTGTGAAAAAAATCGTTCTGGAAAAGAAGGCCGTTAAAATGGCCGTAACCTCCCGGCCGGAACCCCAAGCGCAGGGAGCTCTTTCTGAAGCGAAACCGCAGCGGCCGGCACTCCAGCCTTCGCCGGAACCTGGTTTTTCTTCCCCGGCTTACTGGCAGGACCGTTACCGAGATGACCGCATAGTACTTATGATTCGTGATCCTTACTGGTGCTTTGTATATTGGGATTTATCCGATGATAAAGAAAAGAAAATTGGGAATGAAATTCAAAATTCCGCGGGAATCTGTAAATTAATTTTAAGAGTTTATGATGTTACCAGTATAGAATTCGACGGGTCTAATGCCCACCAGCATAAAGATATTGAAGTGACCGGCATGGCCGGCAACTGGTATATCAATGTTTGGGCGGCTGACCGGTCTTATTGCGTGGAGATAGGTTTGCTTTATGCCGGCGGGAATTTCGTAACCCTGTTGCGATCAAATGTGGTATGCACTCCCTGCGATAAGGTTTCCTCGGTAGTCGATGAGGAATGGATGGTGGTGGATGAAACTTTTGATCAATTGTGCCGGACCGCCGGAGCCGGTGAATTGGGACGTTCTTCGGAAGCGATAACCAAGTATATGCTGGCGCGGGAACGGGCCGAAGTATCCTCCGGAGGATTGGCGAGTATGGGTTCCAATGGCGGGCGTCTGCAACCCGCGCGGAAAGAGGATTTCTGGCTGGTGGTTAATACCGAGTTAATAGTATATGGGGCGACGGAACCGGACGCCAAGATTATGATTCAAGGGGAACCTTTAAGTTTGAACCACGACGGGACTTTTTCCGTCCGCTACGCTTTGCCTAGAGGGAGGCAGATTATTAATGTTAAAGCCGTTAATGCCGCCGGTACTCAGGAACGAGAGATTGCGCCAGTAGTTGAGAAGCAAAACTAATAATCACCGGGAGTAAGCATGGTGGAAAACGGCTATTTAATGCTGGTGTTGCACGCCCATCTGCCTTACGTGCGGCATCCGGAACATGAGGAGTTTCTGGAAGAAGATTGGTTTTACGAGGGTATTACCGAGACCTATATCCCCCTGATTGAGATGGCGGAACGTCTGACAAACGAGGGCGTGGATTTTAAGCTGACCATGTCGCTGACGCCGCCTTTGCTCAGCATGCTGGCGGACCCGCTGCTCCAGGAGCGCTATCTTACCCATATTAAACGTTTGGTGGAATTAGCGGAAAAAGAAGTTGAACGAACGCGGTGGCAGCCGGAGTTCCACCGGACGGCTCATTTGTACCTGGATCGTTTTCGGCGGGCCTGCTGGGTTTTCAGCGAGCAGTACCATCGCAATCTCCTTAATGCCTTTCGCAAGTTCCAGGCGCTCGGTAAGTTTGAAATTATTACCTGTGGCGCTACTCACGGCTACCTCCCACTGACTGTCAACCGGAATGTTCAGCGTGCGCAGATTGCGGTGGCGGTCCAGACGCATCAAAAATTTCTGGGTGTCCCGCCTCGCGGCATATGGCTGCCCGAGTGCGGTTTTGAACCGGGAGTGGATGAGATACTGCGTGAAAACGGCATTCGTTATTTTTTCACGGATACGCACGGTATTTTTTACGGTACTCCGCGCCCCAAATATGGGGTGTATGCTCCGGTTTATACCAAGAGCGGAGTAGCGGCTTTCGGCCGCGACGTGGAATCTTCGAAACAGGTTTGGAGTTCCAAGGAAGGCTATCCCGGGGATTACCATTACCGTGACTTTTATCGTGATATCGGATTTGATTTGGAATACGAGTATATCCGTCCCTATATCCATGGGGAGGGTATCCGTATTCCAACGGGAATTAAATATTACCGGATTACCGGGCCGACTGATCATAAGGAGCCGTATAATCATGCGCACGCCCGGGATAAAGCCGCGGAACACGCGGGAAACTTTATGTTCAATCGGCAAAAACAGTTGGGAAATCTCAGCCGGCTGATAGGCAAAAAACCCTTAATTGTTTCCCCTTATGATGCGGAGCTTTACGGTCATTGGTGGTATGAAGGAGTGGAATTCCTGGAGTTTTTATTCCGGAAACTTTACCATGATCAGGATGAAATCCGGCTGATTACGCCGCCGGAATATCTGGCTGAGAATCCCCGGCTTCAGGTCGTGACGCCCTGCAACTCGTCGTGGGGATACAAGGGTTATCATGAACAATGGCTGGCCGATTCCAATGATTGGGTTTATTGCCACCTGCATAAGGCCGCCGAGCGTATGATTCAGTTGGCGGATGATTATCCGGAACCGGATTATCTCCAGCGTCGGGCTTTAAACCAAGCCTCCCGGGAGCTGCTGCTGGCGCAAAGTTCGGATTGGGCGTTTATTATGAAGACCGGAACCATGGTGGAATATGCGGCCCGGAGGATTCGGGACCATATTGAACGCTTTACGCGCCTTTGTTGGGACCTCCGGCAAAACCGGATTGATATCGATTGGCTGGCGGATATAGAGTATAAAGATAATATCTTTCCTGAGATTGATTACCGGGTTTTCGCTAACCGGAAATAAAGGGCGGGAAAAGTTATTGTTCCAGTGTAGTGTTTCATAAGTACTTTGAATTAATGTTTTGTCATTCCGGCATGCTTTAAGCCGGAATCCACGGGATTTCAATGCTTATAAAATAAGCTGTTGCTGGATTCCCGCTTTCGCGGGAATGACAACTTTTTGGTTCCGGCTAGTCCGGGTTAGGATAATAGAGAACATGAGAAATAAATCTATAGCCGGGCAAAATCAAACGATGCTTTCCGAACGCGATCGTTCTATTTTAGCGGCCGTGATCGAACGGCATATTACTACCGCCGAGCCGGTCAGTTCAAGCCAGCTTTGTAATCAGTACGGATTTGAGTTGAGCTCGGCCACGGTTAGAAATATTATGGCCCGCCTGGAAGAACTGGAATTTTTAGTTTCTCCTCACACTTCGGCGGGCAAGATCCCAACTCTAAAGGCGTATCAATTTTTTGTAGAAAAGCTGATGAATGAGCAGCATGTCGCGGATGCTGATCAAAGGCAGATAAAGGCTGAAGTACTGCAACAGGTTCAGGAGACGGATCAGATAATGAAATGGACCGCCAGGGTATTGGCCATGGTTTCCAATTTATTGGCGGTTTCCTGGCTTCCGGTGTATAATAAAGAGCGGCTGGCCGAAGTGAGGTTAATCCGGCTGGCTCCGCACCGGATTTTACTGGTGGTGCGTACGACCTTGAACTATGAACACCATCAGATTTTTACCTGCGAGAACGCCAAGGTGCGGCTAATCGACCAAGTAGCGGCCGGCGTAAACGAGTGGGGAATGGGTAAGACCGCCGTGGAGCTTGAAAATCTGGCCCAAACCGATTGTCCGGGCATGGACCGGCACATGTTGGCCTTGTGGCGGCGGGCCTTGATTTTGATAGTCGAAAATTTAAATCGGCGCGAGTCCATGGTGGTGGAAGGAACTACTAACCTTATACATCAGCCGGAATTTGACGATATTAATGCTACTCGGCAACTGGTCGCCATGCTGGACCATCGCGAGGAGTTGCTGCGCTTTTTTACTGCTCCGGCCATTAGCCGCGGCGGAGTGCATGTAATGATCAGTGAGGACCAGTACCCCGCGAAGCTGCCGGCTTTAGCATTTGTAAGCTACCGGGTTTTATTGGATCAGGGGCGCTGTGCGCGTATCGGCGTAATCGGTCCCCGGCGGATGGCCTACAGCCGAATTGTTCCCTTGGTGCAGTATACGGCCGCGGCTTTGAACCAGGCCATGCTGGGAATGTAGCCGGCAACCGATGGGCCGATTGTTATGGCAGCATCGGCGACAGTCCCATAGAATATTAAGCGTTAGGCGGTGATGAATGTGTGGCATGAAAATTTCGGGGATGAAATCTCTCAAAAGGCGGATGCAGAATTGAAAAAAGAAACTTCTGGATTTAATCCGGCAGCCGGCGCTGAAATAACACCGGATGCGGGAACAGCTTTTCCCACGGCCGTAGATCCCACCAAGGCTTTCGAAGAAGATGATGAGGAAGCGTCTGGGGGCGCAGCCTCGCCGACTGAGATCGCGGCTCTAAAGAGCGTGATTAAAGAGTTGGACGAGAAAGCCAGGCAAAATTATAACCGTTATCTACGGGCTTTGGCAGAGATGGAAAATTATAAAAAGCGTATGGCGCGTGAACGCGTGGAATTGATGCGTTATGCCGGCGAGGATCTTCTGCGCGAGATTCTGCCGGTCGTGGACAACCTGGAGAGAACCTTGGCCCATATCAACGATGAGGTTGAGACCGGCAAGGTTATGGAAGGTGTAGCCTTGATACATAAGCAGTTTCTCCAGGCTTTGGAAAAATCGGGAATTGTCCGGATCGAAGAAGTGCCTTGCGTGTTTAATCCTGAAATTCACCAGGCTCTGCAAAAAGTGGAAGATAAAGGTGTGCCGGATGACACCGTAGTAGAGATATTGCAAAAAGGTTATTTTTTGAACGGTAAAGTTATTCGGCCGGCTATGGTTAAGGTCGCCAAGCATTCATGAATCGCAGAGGGCGTTGCTGGTTGCGCCCAATAAGAGGGGCATATGGCCATACGCTCCTGCGCTTCTTGGTTAGGGAATTGATTTTTCATGCCGGGAAAGGACTTGAGGAGTGACAAATAAAACGATCGGGATTGATCTGGGCACGACCAATTCCTGCATGACAGTCATGCAGGGAGGCGAAGCGGTGGTGATTTCAAATCATGAGGGAGCCCGGACAACGCCCTCGGTCGTGGCTTTTACCAAAACCGGCGAACGCCTGGTAGGGCAGAGTGCCAGGTGCCAGGCGGTGACCAACCCTGAAAATACGGTTTCTTCCATCAAGCGATTCATGGGCCGCCGTTCCGATGAATCGGCGGTGGAAGAAGGTATGGTTTCTTTTAAAACCATAACGGCTCGCAACGGGGATGTGCGGTTGGCCGCCGGAGGACGGGAGTATGCTCCGCCTGAAATCTCGGCCATGATTCTCCAAAAATTAAAGCAGGATGCCGAAGCCTGCCTGAGGGTAACCGTTACTGAAGCGGTTATCACGGTGCCGGCTTATTTTAATGACAGCCAGCGCCAGGCTACCAAAGATGCCGGCAAGATCGCCGGCCTGAATGTTTTACGCATCATCAATGAGCCTACGGCCGCCGCGCTGGCTTATGGCAGGAATAAAAAAAATCATAATCAGAGAATAGCGGTTTATGATTTTGGCGGCGGTACTTTTGATATTTCCGTCCTGGAGTTAGACGACGGCGTGTTCGAAGTGAAAGCCACTAATGGGGATACTCGTTTGGGCGGAGATGATTTCGATCAGGTGATTATCAACTGGCTGGCCGGGCAGTTCCAGCAGGCGCAGGGGATGGATTTGCGGCAGGATCAGATGGCCCTCCAACGCTTAAAAGAAGCCGCGGAAAAAGCCAAATGCGAATTATCATCTGTGCTGCAAACCGAGATCAACCTGCCGTTTATTGCGGCGGATGCCTCAGGCCCCAAGCACTTAAGCCTCACCCTGACCAGGGCGAAGTTGGAGCAATTAACGGCTCACTTGGTGGAACGTACCCAAGAGCCCATGCAGCAGGCCTTGCAGGATGCCGGATATATAGCCAGCGATATGCAGGAAGTGATCCTGGTAGGCGGACAGACACGCATGCCTTTGGTGCAGCAAGCGGTCAAAGCGTTTTTTGGATGCGAGCCGCACCCCTGCGTAAATCCGGATGAGGTGGTAGCCATCGGCGCCGGTATTCAAGGCGGGATACTCAAAGGCCAGGTTAAAGATGTCTTGCTTCTGGATGTCATACCGCTTTCCCTGGGCATTGAGACGCAGGGCGGGGTGTCGACCAAGCTGATTGAACGGAACACCACTAAACCAACCAGAAAAAGCCGGGTTTTTTCAACTGCCGCAGATAATCAATCGACAATCTCTATCCGGGTGCTTCAAGGCGAGCGCGAGATGGCGGATGATAACCGGACTTTAGGCCGGTTTGATCTAGCCGGGATTTCTGCGGCTTCGCGGGGGATGCCGCAAATCGAGGTAGTTTTCGATATTGATGCCAATGGTATTGTCCATGTGTCGGCCAAGGATTTAGGCACCGGCAAGCAGCAGGAAATAGCCATTACCGTTGGTTCGGGATTATCTGAGGCGGAAGTTGATCGGATGGTAAAGGCAGCTGAAATGCACAGAGATGAAGACCGAGCGCAATTTCGCCAAGCGGAAATTCGGAACCGGGGAGAGGCTTTGATCTACAATACCGGGAGGATATTAATAGATCATGGACAGAAAGTAGATCGCAAAGTGCGGGACCAGGTGAAGAAATGCATCGGGGAGATTACGCATGCTTTAGCCGAATCGGATACCGATATGATAGAAGCGGCCTGCCAGAAGCTGGAGAAAGTCACCCAAAAATTAGGCGAAGCCGTGTATACTCAAGCGAAACCTTTTGAAGCAGAACCTGCTGAACCGGGTTCTAAGGATAAGCCGAAAGAAAAGATGCCGGGGAAGCGGAATTAAAATTCGATTCCAGGGTCCGCCAGGGAAGCCGGCCCCCTGCGGTGGAAAAAATCACAAAACAGTAATTTGCGAGGTTGAATATGGCGGGTAAACGGGATTATTATGAAGTGCTGGGAGTTTCCCGGGAGGCATCCGCGGATGCCCTTAAAAAGGCTTACCGCAATCTGGCTAAACAATATCATCCGGACGCTAATCCGAGCGATAAAAACTCCGAGGAAAAATTCAAGCAAGTCAACGAAGCCTATGAAGTACTCCAGGAACCACGCAAACGCGCGGCCTATGATCAGTTCGGTCATGGCGGTATCCATGCCGGGGCCGGCATGGGGCGCACCGGGGGATTTGGAGGCGGTGGCGGCGACGTTGGCGATATGGGAGACGTTTTTTCCGATATTTTTGAAGGCTTTTTCGGCGGACGGCAGAGCACACGGACCCAGGCTAAGCGACGGAGAGGCGCGGATCTGCGCTATGATCTAGCAATCAGTTTTTTAGAGAGCGCCCGCGGCAAGGAAGTGCAGCTTAATGTTCCGCGTATGGAGACATGCGAAGTGTGCCGGGGAACCGGCGCCAAATCCGGAACCCGGGCTAAAACTTGTTCAGCCTGCCGCGGGGAGGGACAAGTCCGTATGTCCCAGGGCTTTTTCTCAGTTATGCGTACCTGCCCGACCTGCGGTGGAGCAGGAGAGATTGTGGAAAGTCCTTGTTCGGCCTGCGGCGGGGAGGGCCGGAAACGCACGCTGCGTAAAATCACAGTAAAAATCCCTCCCGGAGTAGACACCGAAAGCCGGTTAAAAATCTCAGGCGAGGGTGAAGCCGGCCTGCACGGCGGACCGCGGGGAGATCTTTATGTAATTATCGGGGTTGAACCGCATCCCATCTTTAACCGCAAAGACGATCTCCTGCTATGTGAGATTCCCGTCTCGCTTACCATAGCGGCCCTGGGAGGAGAGATCGAGGTTCCCACCCTGAACGGAAAAGTGACTATGAAGATTCCTGCGGGAACGCAGACCGGAAAAGTTTTTCGTCTCCGGAGCAAGGGTTTTCCCAACCTTCGGGGCTTGGGAACCGGTGATCAGATGGTCACGGTAAGCATCGAAACTCCGGAACGGCTGAGCGAGAAGCAAAAACAACTGTTGCAGGAATTTGCCCGCGTAACGGGAGAAGAAAGTTATCCGGAAATAAAAAACTTCAGAAATAAAATCAGAGCTTGGTTTAAATGAACCTGCCGGCGCGTCGGGGCGGCGGATGGCCGGCAATTATCCCGGTGCTGTTGCTTTTGGCCGGGGCGGTCATAAATACCGGTTGCCGCATTAATATTGACCGGGAGCATAAGGACGCGATTGAGAAGTCCGCGCAGCCCGCAGCCATGGTCCCGGCCGAAAGCCGCGGGAGTAAAACCGGGGCGGATGATGATGCGGCGCATATTGTTTATGTTTCCATGGTGGGCCGCCATGCGCAAATCCATACCATTTCTCCTCAGGGGCGGGAGCCTTTCAGAGTGACCGGCGATCAGGGATACAAATGCCGGCCGGCCTGGAGTCCGGATCATAAGCGGATAGCTTTTTTTTATTATGAGACTGATCGCCCGGTCGGCCATGCGGTGCTGGTTAAGGTTATGCAGGCTGATGGGTTTTCCCTCCGGACCATAGTATCGCATAAGCGGATAAATACCCGGGAGGCGCGAATCAGTTGGAAGCCGGACGGAGAGGTTATTTATTTTCAGGAAAAGGATTTTCCCGGTATTTTATTTGGTTACCAGGTGGCAACGGGTAAGCCGGTTGAAACTATCAGGATTCCCAAGCATAGTTTCCTTACCGAGATCCATACGCTCTCTCCGAATATGGAGTATATAGCCGGAGCCGGACAGGAACCAAAAGCGGGCCTAAGGCATATCGGTACTATTCACCGGGACGGAACCAGGGAAACCGACTTGCTCAAACCTTTTGGCTTGATCCCCTTGCATGTCGGCACGGCGGTGTGGTCTTATGATTCGCAGTGGGTGGCTTTTGAATATGACACGGTTATTATTGTGATGCCCAGTGAATTACGCCTGGATTTTAAAGCCTATCATCTGGCTTCCCAAAGTATCGGAGCTCAACTTTCAGCCCCAGCCTTCTCTCCTTCGGGGAAGTTGGTAGCCGGCGTTATGGAACAAGTTCGGAAAGAAACCGCGGGAACCGGAGATCAGGAAGTCATTTCCGATATTTGGGTAATGAAAATCGATGGAACCGGGCAGCGTCAAATAACTCATACCGGATCATGTTTCGATCCGCATTGGTAGAATGTAAATGTCTCCCCTAAGCTTTTTCCTCCCGAAATGTCATTCTGGAATCCATTTTGTCCTGTGAAAACGCCGCGTTTTATTCTCGCGCCGGAACATTTACGCGCCAGTCCGGTGGTTTTAACCGGGGCTGATCTGCGGCATTGCCGCGTTTTACGCTTAAAAGCCGGAGAGCATGTCCGGATTTCCAACGGACAGGGACGGGAGTACCATGCGCGCCTGTTGCGGCTGAGCCCGGACCGGGTGGAACTTGAATTAGAGAGTGAAATTAATCGGGAGGCAGAACCGGTTTTACGAGTTACTCTTTTCCAGGGTTTGACCCGCGGCGCTAAACTGGAGTTAATTATCCAAAAAATTACGGAATTAGGGGCCGTGCGCCTGGTACCCATGATTTGTTCCCGTTCCCAGGTCAAGCCCAACCCTGGCCGTGATCATCGGATTAAGCGCTGGAGGGAGATAGCCCGGCAGGCTGTCCGGCAATGTGAACGGATGTGTTTACCGGAGATTGCCGATATTTGCACTTTTTCCCAGTGTGTTTCAGAAGCGCGTAAGGCTGAATTGGCGATTATTTTAAATGCCAACGCTCAGGCCCGGGATTCCTGGAAGAATAAGTTATCCGATGTTCGGTCTCCCCAGGAGGTATCACTGTTGGTTGGGCCGGAAGGGGGATTTACTCCGTCAGAGGCGGCAGCGGCGCAGAGCGCCGGAATCAAAAGTGTTAGTGTGGGCCCGCGTATTCTGCGCGCAGAGACCGCTGGGATAGCAGCCGTGACGCTGGCCTTGTTCCAGTGGGGAGATATGGGGGGGAGGATTTAAAATGAAAAAAGAAAAAGCTGATGAGGCTGCGCAAGTTGCCCGGCAGGCACTTGTGAGAGCGGCTCCCCGGAGAACCGAACAGCTGGAAATTTTTACTTTGGAAGAGGAGGCGCGGGCGTATGAAATTGCCGATGGCCGGTTGGAAAATATAAAAAACCGTCAAACTTTCGGGCTGGCGGTTCGCATCCTTGATTCGGGAAGAGTAGGATTTGCCTGCCGGGCCGATACACGGCCGGAAGCAGTTGATACGGCCGTGAGAGAAGCCCGGGCCATATTACGTCATTCTGATCCTGATCCCGCCCGGGAACTTTCCCCGAGGCGGAAAATTAATTCTGAATCCCCGGTCCGTGATTTGCTGAGCCGGCCGGCAGAAGAGAAAATCGCTTTGGCGCATCGAATAGCCACTGCGGCCAGGCATGCGGATGTCCGCGTCAAGCAGGTTCGGCTGGCCGCTTATTATGAGAACCGCAGACATATGACCCTGGTTAATTCCCTGGGGCTGGAACTGAGTTGGAGCCGGCCGGCCTTTTCTCTGGGTGCTTTAGTGCTGGCGAAAAATCAGTATGATACCCAGATGGGTGAAGAATACCGGAGTTGGAGAAACTGGGAGGCATTGGATCCAGAGGGGGTGGGAAAGCAGGCCGGTCAACAGGCGGCGGGTTTATTGGGAGCGAAGACCCTTCCCACTGGCAGAAGGTCATTATTGATTCCGCCTAGCATATCAGCCGGCTTGCTGGACGCAGTTTGGAAAGCCTGGTCCGCGGAGGCGGTCCAACGCGGCCGCTCTTTCCTGGGCGGCCGGGAGGGATCGCAGATTGCGGCCTCCGGGATTAATTTAATCGACGATGGGACATTAAAGGATGGATTAGGGACGGCTCTGGTTGATGATGAAGGATCGCCTATGCAGCGGACCGAACTGGTAAAGGATGGAAAACTAACCGGTTTTATATATAACATTGAAACCGCCCGGCGTGCCCGTGCTGTTTCCACAGGCAATGGACTGCGATTGGATTTTCAAACTATGCCGGATGTACGCCCGACGAATTTTTGGCTCTTGCCGGGAACTCAGGAGGTTAAAGCTCTGAAAAATCAGGCGGAAGGCGGGCTTTGTCTGGCAGAAGTAATGGGACTGCATACTTTAGATGCCGTGACCGGTGAATTTTCCCTGGGAGCCAGCGGCTGGGTGATAGAAGACGGAAGGTTGGGACAACCGGTACGTGGTGTGACTATAGCCGGCAGAATAGAAGAACTGCTCCGCCAAATAGATGGAGTGGGAAATGATTCTGTAATCTACGGACGCTTTGCTGCGCCCACTCTTCTGGTCCGGGATATAATGGTGGCGGGGAACTAATGAAAGGAATCAATATGTCTTCTTCAGTTGAATTGCGCATAACGGGTAATACCCGCATCGCCGGGGTGATCGGTTGGCCGGTTAGTCATACGCTCTCGCCGGCCATGCATAATGCGGCTTTTGCCGCCAGAGGGATTAATGCCGCTTATCTTCCCCTTCAGATCCAGCCTCGTTTTTTGAAGCGTCTGCTGGCAACGCTCCAAGACCTGGGCGCCCTGGGCGTAAATGTAACAATACCCTATAAAGAAAAAGTTGTGTCCTTAGTGGATGAATGCGTTTCCGAGGCGGTTGACATCGGTGCGGTCAATACTATTGTGTTTAAAAAAGAACGACTTATAGGTTATAATACTGACGGTTTGGGTTTTTTAGCCAGCTTGAAGGGGAGATTTAGACCTCAACAGAAAAATGCCGTTCTGCTGGGCGGCGGTGGAGCCGGCCGGGCCGTGGCGGTTTCCCTGGTTAAAGCCGGAGTGGCGCATCTGACCATAGCTGATCCGGACGATCTTCGTTTGCGCCGGCTACTGGCGGATTTGCATTCTCTGGGGTACCGGAATGTTCAGGGGGTAAGGCCGGCCGCGCCGGAACTGTATGAATATCTACAGGAGACCGAGCTGCTGGTAAATGCCACGCCGCTGGGGCTTAAACCTGAGGACCCTTTGCCTCTTCCGCGAGCCTGGATGCCGCGGGGAATTTGCGTAATGGATTTGGTCTACGGCCGTAAGCTCACGGATTTTCTTAAAATCGCCCAACAGCAGGGAAATCAAGTTATCCCAGGGTGGCAGATGTTGTTAAACCAGGGCATAGAGTCCTTCCGGCTTTGGACCGGAAAAAAACCGCCCTGGGAAATAATGCGCTGTGCCTTGATAAAAGCGGGAGGGTTGAAGGATATTTAACCAGGATGAATTTGCCAAAGAGGAGTGGGTTTGGTATAATCAATTTTTGTTGCGGAAAGAGAGTTCTTTGAAGGGCTTGTCATACCCGAATGATCTTATCGGGTATCCAGTGACTTTTAAGCCTTTAAAAATCAAAGCCGCTGGATTCCCGCTAAAGGCATACGGGAATGACATAACTCCAGTAATAAGAAAAAAGGGCTTTCCACAGCAGGAACTAAATAGTTGAATATATTAAGAGGAGAATTATATGGTTACGCTCAGGGATCTGGTGGGAATGATGTTTGAGAAGCAGGCCTCGGATTTGTATCTGACAGTGGGTGCTCCTCCGGTTTTGCGGATTGACGGAGAAATCGTGATAACCGAGACTGAAAAGCTGACTGCTCAGACTTGCGAGTCCTTAATTTACAGCGTTTTAACTGATTGTCAGAAAGAATTCCTGAAACGCGAAAAGGAATTGATGGTTGCTTTCGGGATTAAAAAGATCGGGCGGCTCCGGATGAATGTTTTTATGCAGCAAGGGACGGCGGCGGCCAGTCTGAGAAGTATTCCGGATCATATTCCCGGGTTTGAAGAACTGGGCTTGCCTCCGCTATTGAAGGATATTGTTCAGCTTCCCAAGGGTCTGGTTCTGATAACCGGACCCACGGCGTCCGGTAAATCCACAACCTTGGCGGCTATAGTGGATTGTATAAATCGCAGCCGGAAGGCCCAGATTATGGTCCTGGAGAATCCCTGCGAATACCTGCACACTAATCAGCAATCGATCGTGAACCAGCGTGAAATCGGGACTGATACTCAGAGTTATGCGGGAGCGCTTAAATACATCCTGCGCGGCCATCCGGACGTTATTGTAATTAGCGAACTGGAGGATTTAGAAACCTTGCATGCGGCCTTGACCATAGCGGAGACCGGGCATCTGGTGTTTGGCTCCCTTAACACTACTGATTCCATTCAGGCCATTTACCGCATGATAGATCGTTTTCCACCCCATCAGCAATTCCGGATTCGCACGCAGATTTCCATTTCTTTGCAGGCGGTTTTAACCCAGCAGTTACTGCCGCGGGGTTATTCATCTGGAAGAATTCTGGCCTGTGAAGTTTTAATTCCAACTTCAGCAGTTAGAAATCTTATTCGGGAAGAAAAAGAAGATCAAATTTATACCCTTATGCAAACCGGGAGCGAATATGGCATGCAAACCATGAACCAGGCGCTCTTTGAGCTGTATCAGAAGCAGCTGGTAACCTATAATGAAATATTCTCCCGTACTACGGACCCTCGGGATCTCCAGGGCCTGGTAAAAGGAACAACATGAACAGGGATGTAATTACGATGAAAAAAAACATTATACACAGCCAGGCAGGATTTACCTTTATAGAATTAGTTATTTTTGCAGCGATTTTAGGTATTGTAGCGGCCCTGGCTTATCCCAAGATACAAGGACTTAGGGAAAAAACCAGGGAAGCGGCCACGCGGGCGAATATCAGCGCCATTAAAGCCGCAATTTCAATTTACTATGGCGAGCATGAAGGGATTTGGCCGACTACTTTGGATGTTAAGGACAAGACTCCGGGATACGGTTTTGGTAATTATCTCTCGGCTATGCCCAAGGTACTGGTTACCCATCCTTCTGACTCGTCTAAAAGTCCGGAAGGAAGTAAAGTCACTTATAAATCATTTGCGGATGAACCCAGTCTGGAAAATTCGGAGAGTTATGGAACGGGTTGGAGATACGACGGGACCGGGCAGTCCAATACCGGCCGTATCTGGATTAATAGTTCTTATTCCGACACCACCGGGGTTTCTTACACTACCTATGGGTATCAATAGTGGGGAATTTGCAAAAGTAGAGTAACTAACCGGGAGCCTGAGCATTTAGTGCATTTTGTCATTCCGGCATGCTCTAAGCCGGAATCCAGGGATTTTTCAATGCTTATAAAATAATGATTTTCTGGATTCCCGCCTGTCCGCCTGTCCTGGATGAATTAGTCCAGGGGGATGGTTTAGTCCAGGGATACGAGCATTCGGGAATGACAGCCTAAAAAATCGACTAATTGCTCAGGCTCCTAGAAGCTTGTCGGACTTAACAACGTTGAAAAAGCTAATCTGCGTATTAAAT
>CBDUZI010000016.1:0-38766 GCA_965371665.1 uncultured bacterium | reverse complement strand
CACCCCAACCCTCTCCCCACATTTCTGCGGGGAGAGGGGGATATGTGGTTAATTTAACGCTTACCCTCGTTTGGCTGGGTGAGGCGCACGATTCCCGATTGAAACATTCGGGAATGACAACCTGAAAAACCGACTACATGCTCAAACTCCTAGTTACAAATTATTACATTCCTGAAATACTCCGTTAATCTTGATTTGCTATGGTTTATCCAGAAGCTAAAAAATTCATTAAAAGGAGGAAGGAACGATGAAAACATTAGTACTGGCAGGTCTGGCAATATTAATTTTAACCGGAGGGTTTATGCTTACAGGCTGCGGCCCCCATCACCCGGGCAAGTTTTTCTTCGGATCACCGGAAAAACGGGCGGATTGGATTGCAAAAAAAATAGCCAGGGAATTAAAATTGGATGAATCGCAAAAAATCAAATTGGCGAGTATCAAGCAGGATATCTTAACCCACCACAAAAAACCCAGGCCTGAGCGCGAACAGATGCACGATGCCATTAAAGCGCAACTCCTAAGCGATCAAATTGATGAAACAACGCTTAACCAACTTTTCGAACAACAGCACGAAAACCATTCTGGAATGAAGAAATATTTTATATCGAAATTTGCTGAATTTCATGCCATACTTACTCCGGCGCAGCGACAGAAGCTGGTTGGAAAATTGGAAAAATTTCATAATCATTTCGGCAAGTTTCATCATGATAAATAGAGCCGGGCCGGCCTGAAATTGTGCCGGGGTGACCGGATAGGAGCTTGAGCAATTAGTCGGGTTTTTTAAGGTTGTCATTCCCGAATGCTTTTATCCCTGGACTAAACCATCCCCTGGACAAAATCATCCAGGACTGGCAGGACAGGCAGGAATCCAGAGGCTTTGATTTTAAAAAGAATTTAAAAGTCACTGGATACCCGCTTACTACATGCGGGTATGACAAAATGCACTAAATGCTCAGGCTCCCAGGGGCAAATCAGCCGAAATTTGCCTTTCCGCCGCAGAAACGATTTGATCCCAACGGAGCTATTTAAGATGAGCAAAACAGTCCTGATTATTGATAACGACCAAAAACTCAACCTCTTATTAAAAACTTATTTATCCAAATATAATTTTAAAGTAACCGCCGTTACCCATCCGCAATCAGGTCTCAAGCAAATTCGCCAACAGCTTCCGGATATCATTATTCTGGATGTTATGCTGCCTGATAAAAATGGCTTTGAGGTATGTAAAGCCATCCGCGAGAATTATGCCATTCCCATTATCATGCTTACCGCGCGGGGCGAAGTCACGGACCGCGTGATCGGCCTGGAATTGGGCGCTGACGATTACCTGCCCAAACCATTCGAACCCCGCGAATTAGTGGCCCGCCTCCAGAGCATCCTACGAAGAGGCCGAAACCGGCAAGGCAATCATTCCCACGCCTTAAAAACCAGGCATTTCACATTGAATCTTATTCGTCACGAAGCCCGGCTGGGAAAAAAGCTCTTGAATCTGACCACTATGGAGTTTGAAATCCTGGCGGTATTTATAAAATCACCCGGCCAGGTTTTTAACCGGGATCAATTACTGGACAGAATGCGCGGCCTGGAGTGGGAAGCCTACAATCGTTCGATAGATGTTCTAATCAGCCGCTTGCGGCAAAAGCTGTCGGATGACCCCAGGAAACCCAGGTTTATCAAGACCATCCGGGGAACCGGCTATATTTTCATTGACGAGGAAGTGTAAATGAAACCCGGCGTTCGCAATGAATTTCACGGGTCCATATTTCTACAACTACTCGTGGTGGTTTTACTCACAGGTTTGGCCGTAATATTTTCGGTGGGCATTTTTTTCAAGTTCATTATTCATCATCGCACGGAAAGTCCTTTTAAGAAAAACATGGTGGCCTATATCAATTACCTGATCGAGGATTTAGGCTCCCCTCCGGATTTCAATAAAGCCCAGGCCATTTCTGAAAATTATTTTTTTGATATCCGATACGAAGGCGCGCAGAACCGCTGGACTACTTCGCCGGATTTAATCAGCCTGGCCCAGGCCGAAAAAAACAACCAACGCTATGGGAAAAGACACCCTCCGGCCTATATCGTGGTTTCCCGGGATCATGGCAAATATTTATTCCATCCGAACTTCAAAACCGCGGTAGACCTCCCGGAAGAATTTGTGATTGGACTAATCCTGCTGCTGGCCCTTATCTTTTTTAGCGCCTGGTTATGGATTAAGTGGATATTAAAACCCCTGGTGTTATTAAATCACGGCGTCCAGGCCCTGAGCCGGGGCGACTTGCATCACGAAATCCGTGTCCGCCGCAAGGATGAACTGGGCAAGTTGGCCCAATCATTCAATCAGATGACCAAAAGGCTTCGGGAAATGATCAAGGCCAAAGACCAGATATTGATGGATATCAGTCACGAAATCCGTTCGCCTTTAACCCGCATGAAAGTCGCCCTGGAACTTCTTCCGGCTAATGAAAATAAAGAGACCCTGGAAGATGACGTGAAAGAAATGGAACTGCTAATCAATAAAATATTGGAAGCCGGCAAATGGGACAACCTCAATTGGAACCCGGACAAAACACCGGCCAACTTGAGCCCACTAATAAAAAATGTCGTCAAAAACCATCAAACGCGCCCGCCGGGCGTAGTCTTCACAGCGGAAAGTCATGACATCAACCTTCCGATTGATTCTCCGCAGATAAAAACGGTCCTGGAGAATGTTATAGAAAACGCGATTAAGTACTCCCGGCCTGACAGTAAACCTATTCAATTAACCCTGGAGGAATATAAATCGCAGGCCCTGATTACGATCCAGGACGACGGCATCGGAATCCCGGAAAAAGACCTGCCTTTTATTTTCGAGCCCTTCTATCGCGTTGATCCTTCCCGCTCCAAAGCCACCGGCGGATTCGGCCTGGGCCTGAGTATTTGCAAACGCATCATCGAAGCCCACGGGGGATCCATAAATATCGAGAGTAAGCCGGGCGCCGGGACCAAAGTGGTAATCAAGCTGGGGGTATGATTCCGGTCCTCACTACTCATTTTACGGCCCAATATGCCGATTATGTCATTCTCGCTCGGTGGCAGAGCGAATCTTTTACGAAATATCGCTTGACACAATGCGAACAAATGGCAAATATTGTAAGGAGGTGGCAAGGTGGTATTAACCCGCAAACAGAAACAAATCCTGGATTTTGTGCAAACCTATATCCATACTCATGGCTATGCTCCAACCTTGCGCGAGATTGGCGAGCACTTCGGCCTCTCCTCGGTTGCCACGGTGCATAAACATCTCAAAACGCTGGAGGAGAAAGGAGCGCTTAGCCGGGAGGACGGGCGTGCCCGCCATGTTACATTAAAACCACCGGACGAGCCGCCGCGTGCCCGGGAAGTACCGCTGCTGGGCCGGGTAGCGGCCGGCTCACCCATTGAAGCTCTGGAACATCCTGAGAGTATGGTGTTGCCTGAGGAAATGCTGGGAAACCATGAGACTTTTGTCTTGCGCGTCAAGGGCGATTCCATGATCGGGGACCACATCGTGGATGGTGATCACATCATCGTGGAAAAACGCAGCCAGGCAGAAAACGGCGAGATTGTGGTGGCGCTAATCGAAAACAAAGCGACTGTCAAGCGCTTCTATTGCGAAGCCGGCCGTATTCGGCTCCAGCCCTCCAACACGGGAATGCAGCCGATTTATGTCGAGGCCGGAGACCTGCGTATCCAGGGTATTGTCATCGGTGTTCTGCGCCGGATGCAAAAACGCTGATTTTCACTCTCTCCTGTCTCTCTTCCCACAAGCTTTAAGCGGTTAAATTCTTCTTCACATACTCCATCAATCCTCCGGCTGCGACCAGTTCCTGCATAAAAGACGGGATGGGCGCAACCTGATAGATTTTACCCGTGCTCAGGTTCTTGATTATTCCCTGGCCGGCGTCAATGGCTATTTCCTGCCCAGCCTGAATTTCAGAAGCAGCATCCGGACATTCCAGGATAGGCAGCCCGATATTAAAGGCATTGCGGTAGAAAATCCGGGCAAAACTTGCGGCTACTATGCATGCCACGCCCGCGGTCTTCAGAGCCAAGGGCGCGTGCTCGCGGGAAGAGCCGCAGCCAAAGTTGCTTCCTGCCACTACAATATCTCCCGGTTTTACCAGGCCGGGGAAACCGGGATCCGCGTCTTCCATCACGTGGGCCGCGAGTTCTTGGGGATCGCTGGTATTCAGATAGCGTGCCGGAATAATCTCGTCAGTGTTGACATTATCCCCGAATTTGTAGGTTTTACCTTGAAATTTCATTTTTTCACTCCCTTTTTCCAATCCGCCCCGCGAACTTCCTGCGGAAGCGCCAAGCGCCCTTTTATGGCTGAAGCTGCGGCTACACCGGGCGAGGCCAGATATACTTCGCTCTTGGTATGACCCATACGCCCCACGAAATTCCGGTTGGTCGTGGCTACGGCGCGCTCGCCTTCTGCCAGAACGCCCATGTGCCCGCCCAGGCAGGGTCCGCAGGTCGGAGGCGAAATAATGCATCCGGCCGAGATGAAAACTTCCATCAGCCCTTCCTTAAGCGCCTGCTTCCAGATTGCCGGCGTAGCTGGAAAAATTATAGTTCTAACCCGTGGACTGACCCGCTTGCCTTTTAAGAGCTTGGCTGCTTCGCGCAGATCCTCAATCCGGCCGTTGGTGCACGAACCGATTACTGCCTGGTCTAAAACTATATTTTTCAGGCGGGAAACCGGTTCTACATTGGATGGCAGATGAGGCCTGGCTACCAGCGGTTCCAGCCGGCTAATCTCGAATTCCTCCACTCTTTCGTAAACCGCACCTGCATCCGAGGCATAGTAACACGGCTTACGCTGGGCGCGTCCCTTAGAATACTTCTTAGTGACAGCGTCAGGCACAACCAGTCCGGCTTTGCCCCCGGCTTCGATCGCCATATTACTCATGGTAAAACGCCCGGCCATGGACAGGCCGGAAATCACCGGACCCGTGAATTCCAGGGCCCGATAATTGGCCCCGTCCACACCCAGACGCGCAATGGCCAGCAGGATTAAATCCTTGGCAGTTACGTCCTTAGGCATCCTTCCTTTAAATATAAGCTTGATGCTGGAAGGCACGCGGAACCAGGCCCGGCCGGTCAGCATGGCAGCTGCCAGGTCCGTGGACCCCACGCCCGTAGCAAAAGCTCCCAAGGCTCCATAAGTGCAGGTATGAGAGTCCGCGCCTATGATTAAATCACCGGGAACTACCACTCCCTGCTCCGGCAGCAGGACATGCTCAACCCCGCACTCTCCCTGGTCCCAGTAATACTTTAATTTTTGCTCGTGGGCGAATTCACGCAGGATCTTGGTCTGCTGGGCTGATTTAATATCCTTGTTGGGAGTAAAATGATCGTGGATTAAGGCCACTCGTTTGCGGTCAAAAACCCGCTTGCCGCCGTTGGCGTAGAATTCCTTGATTGCCAGGGGGGCGGTAATATCATTTCCCAGGCAGATATCCAGCCGGGCAAAAATCATCTCTCCCGGCGCAACAAATTTCCTTCCGGCCGCCCGCGCCAGAATTTTCTCGCTGATTGTCATTGGTTGCGGCATAATCAACCTACTCCTTTCATAATTTTGCAGTTGGTAGCCGTTGCGGAAACCACTTTAAGTAAAACCAAACATGTCATTCCCGCATGCCTTTAGCGGGAATCCAGCGGCTTTGATTTTCAAAGGCTTAAAAGTCACTGGATACGCGCCTGTCCTGCCAGAACTCCGGCCAGCATCCGGTCGGATTTACTGCGATAAAGTCTTTTTTTTGCCATGTGCCTTCCTGTTCTCCATTACTTCCAGGCGGTTTAAAGCATTAATATATGCCTTGGCCGAGGCAATAATAATATCAGTATGCGCTCCCCGACCGGTAATCACCCGGCCATGGCTGGCCAGTTGTACTGCGACCTCGCCCTGGGCATCGGTTCCGCCGGTAATGGCCTTAATCGCATAACCGATCAATTTGTGCTGCCGGCCCAAGAGAGCGTCTATAGTTTTATACACCGCGTCCACCGGGCCATCGCCAGTCCCGGATCCCTGAAACACCTGCCCCTTTTTAAGCAGCCGGACCGCGGCCGTGGGTACCATGCCGCTTCCCGAAGAGGCCTGGACGTGTTCCAAGGTGTAGACCGTCTTGGGCGCACCTATACTCTCTTCCATTAGCGCCAATAAATCTTCATCAAAAACCTCTTTCTTTTTATCCGCCAGTTCCTTAAAGCGCCCGAAAAAAGCTGGGAATTCTTTTTCGCCCAGGTGACAGCCTAATTCCCGGAGCCTTTTGGCCAAGGCGTGCCGGCCGGAATGCTTGCCTAAAACCAGCCGGTTTGCCTTAAGCCCAATATCCTTGGCATTCATAATTTCATAGGTCAATCTCTTCTTAATGATCCCATCCTGGTGGATTCCGGCTTCATGGGCAAAGGCATTACCACCCACAATGGCCTTATTCGGCTGAACCACGATACCCGTGGCTGTGGATACCAGACGGGATACGCGCACAATCTGCCGGGTTTGAATATTGGTCCGTACCCTAAAAAATTTCGCACGGGTCTTGAGGGCCATCACAACCTCTTCCAACGCCGCGTTACCTGCGCGTTCGCCCAGACCGTTTATGGTACACTCTACCTGGCGGGCGCCCCCGCGGATCGCAGCCAGAGAATTCGCTGTGGCCATGCCCAGATCATTATGGCAATGCACAGAAACCATGGTTTGCTGGAGGCTGGGAACGCGAGCGTACAATTCGCGAATTAAAATCTCAAATTCCCCAGGCGTAGTATATCCTACGGTATCTGGAATATTGATGGTCGCGGCTCCTGCCTGAATCACGGTTTCTACAATCTGGGCCAGAAATGGCAACTCACTACGGGTGGCATCCTCCGGCGAAAATTGTACATCCGGGCAAAGCGAACACGCATAACGGGTCATATCAGCCGCAATGCGCATTACTTCCTCTGGTCTTTTCTTCAGCTTGTATTTCATATGCAAGGGTGAGGTTGAGAGAAAGAGGTGAATTCGAGGCTGCCTGGCATTCTGCAGAGCCTGCCAAGCTGTCTTGATATCCGCCTTCTGGCAACGGGCCAATCCCGCTACTACGGGTTCTCTAACTGCCTTGGTCACAGCCTGCACTGCCTCAAAATCACCAGGCGAAGAAATGGGATATCCGGCCTCTATGACATCCACTCCCAAGGCTTCCAAAGCCCGGGCTATCTCCACTTTTTGGTTCCTATCCAGGCCGGCCCCGGGAGATTGCTCCCCATCCCGCAAAGTAGTGTCAAATATTATTACTGTTTCAGGCATGCTGGTTTACCCTTTCTTCGCTCCAAACGGCGCGACAACTATATAAATCGTCCCACCCACAAGCAGCAGCCAAGTTGCTATCTTAGCAGCCGTCGGGCCTAAAAATATCATCGCCACGGCCAACAGAACCAGTAAAAAGATAACCGGCCGATCAGCTGGATTGGGATAAGGGATGGTACTTACCGTCAGAAAAGTCAAGCCAATTACCACGGCCAGGAGCGCCAGCCGGTATCCCGGCTCCAGGCCGCCCGGCTCCACCAGCTGAGCTACCAGGGAAATAAAGGCCGCGTTAATGGTTAAGGGAATCCCGATAAAACCCCTCGTCACGGTTATGGGATTATATATCTTGTAAAGCGAGAGCCGGCTCAATCCCCCGAAAATAATAATAAACAGGGCGATTAATCCCAGGGTACCCCAGCCGCGAAAAGCCAGCCCATAAATTAGAAACCCCGGGACCACGGTAAAACAGAGAATATCGCTCAGCGCGGAAAATTCATCCTCCATGCTGCTCGGCCCGGCTGAAAATTTGCGGAAATGATACTCAATTCCAGCCAATACCATCGCAACCAGAACCACCCGGCCGGCCAGGGCCAGCTTTTCCTGAACCACCAGCAAGAGAGCGCAAAATCCCAGAATAAACACCGTTCCCATAAAAATATATGGAACGCTGCGCCGCCAGGGTTTTGCCATAATCCGGGAAGCCTTGGTTACACTCTTCCGGGTCCGCTTAAGAATTGTCTGTTTTATTTTTTTGCGATCCACCCCATCATACTCCGCAGCTGTTTGCCGACTATCTCGACCGGATGCCCGGCTTCCTGGTTTAAAATGGCGTTATATACCGGCCGGCCGGCCTGGTTTTCCAGAATCCACTCACGCGCAAATTCACCGCTTTGGATTTCCTTCAGAATTTTTTTCATCTCCTGGCGGGTCTCCCCGGTAATGATCCGCTTGCCCCGCGTAATATCTCCATATTTGGCGGTCTCGGAAATACTCTGCCGCATGCCGGAAATACCATTTTCATACATTAGGTCAATGATTAACTTGAGCTCATGCAAACACTCATAGTAAGCATTCTCGGGCTGATACCCCGCTTCTACCAGGGTTTCATATCCGGCTTTAACTAATTCGGTCAGGCCGCCGCAAAGCACGCACTGCTCTCCGAAAAGGTCAGTCTCGGTCTCATCGCGGAAAGTTGTCTCCATTACTCCGGCCCGGGTGCATCCGATGCCCTTGGCGTATGCCAAACCGATCTTCAGCGCCTCACCCGTGGCATTTTGCTGGACCGCCACCAGGGCCGGCACTCCGCCCCCTTCCGTATAAACCCGGCGCACCATATGACCCGGTCCTTTGGGCGCCACCATAAATACATCTATCGCGGGAGGCGGTATAATCTGAGTATAGTGGATATTAAAACCATGTGCGAACGCGATCGCCTTCCCCTCTTTGAGGTTCGGTTCCACCGCTTCCCGGTAAACCTGCGGCTGCAGCGGATCCGGAACCAGCATCATCATGATATCCGCGGCCTGGCAGGCTTCCCCGGCGGTCATTACCTCTACTCCGCTCTGCTGGGCGGCCTTCCAGGCTGGCGAATCCTTGAGCTCTCCGGCTATGACCTTCAGACCGGTATCTTTAAGGTTGAGCGCATGGGCATGTCCCTGGCTGCCATATCCCAGGATTGCAATAGTTTTTTCCTTCAGAACTTTTAAATCCGCATCCTTGTCAAAATACATTGTGGCCATGCTGTTTTCCTCCTGTTTTTTATTTCTTCTTCTTCTCCCGGGCAATCGCGACCGTGCCGGTACGGATAAGCTCCCGAATCCCGAAGGGCCGGAGCAATTCAATAAAAGCATTCACTTTATCCGCTGTCCCGGTAATCTCCAGAGTAAAACTTTTCTCGGAAACATCCACAATTTTCGCGCGAAATATTTCCACTAACTGGGTAATTTCCGAACGGCACCGCACCTCGGCCTGCACCTTGATTAAGGCCAATTCACGCTCCAGATGAACCTCGCCGGTAAAATCATAAATTTTAATCGTATCAACCAGTTTATTTAACTGCTTGGTAATCTGCTCGAGGATGGCATCATCACCCGCCACAACAATGGTCATGCGTGAAGTGCTGGCATCCTCGGTTTCGCCCACGGTTAAACTTGTAATGTTGAATCCCCGGCCGGAAAATAAGCCGGCGACGCGCGCCAGCACTCCAGATTTATTTTCAACTAAAACAGACAGCGTATGACGCATGATTCACACTCCAAATAATATTGTTTTGTTGAGGGTAACCCTCAGTTATAGAGAGATATCGTTATCCATTTTTATAATACTGCTGCAACAACACAACTCTTCCCCCTTTGGAAAAGGGGGATAAAGGGGGATTTGTTAATAGTAATTCATTTTTCCTGGAAGTCCGGAATTTAAAAATCCCCCCTCTCCCCCCTTTTTGAAAAGGGGGGAACTTGTTATCCTCACTTAACCGCCCCAACAAATTACGCCAATTCCCCGATCATCTCATGAATCGGCGCTCCGGCCGGCACCATGGGCCATACATTTTCTTCCCGCGCCACATGAACGTCAACCACTACCGGCCCCTCAGTGGCAAAGGCACGTTTCAGGGCCGGTTCAACCTGATCCGGCTCCTGGACGGAAATCCCGGTCGCACCGAAAGCTTCCGCCAGTTTGACAAAATTCACAGAACTTTCAATATCCGTGGAGGAATACCGCTTGCCGTGAAATAACTCCTGCCACTGCCGCACCATGCCCAGGTAACCGTTATTTAGAATAATCACCTTTACCGGAAGCTTATTAACCACGGCCGTAGCCAGTTCCTGCATGTTCATTTGGAAACTGCCGTCCCCGCTCACCACTGCGACGGGCTTGCCCGGCAATGCGGCCTGCGCTCCCAGGGCGGCGGGAAATCCGTAACCCATGGTCCCCAAGCCTCCGGAAGAAGCCCAGTGCCGCGGCTTATCAAGTTTGAAAAATTGGGCCGCCCACATTTGGTGCTGCCCCACATCGGTGGCCAGGAATAAATCCGGGCCTCCCACCTTATTCAGAGTCTCTATCACCATCTGAGGCTTTATGCTGGAGCCTTCCCGGGAATAACCCAGGGGAAATTTCTTCTGCCATTCCCTGACCCGGGACTGCCACTCATCGCATTTCCGCGAAGCAACTTCTTTGAGCAGGGCCTGCAGGGCCAGCTTGGCGTCCCCTACGATCGGCACATCCACGGAAACAACCTTGGAAATGCTGGCCGGATCCACGTCAATATGAATTATCTTGGCATTGGAGGCAAAATGCTCAACCCGTCCGGTCACGCGATCATCAAAGCGCGCGCCGATTGCGATTACCACATCGCTTTCCTGCATGGCATAATTAGCCGTCCGCGTGCCATGCATTCCCAGCATGCCGATAAAATTTTCATGCATACCGGGAAAAGCTCCCAGGCCCATTAAGGTAAGGGTAACCGGCGCATTGATTTTTTCTGCCAATTCCTTTAATTCTTTAGAGGCATTGGCTAAAATCACTCCGCCGCCCGCGTATATCAGGGGCTGCTTAGCCTCGGCAATCATAGCCGCAGCTTTTTTAATCTGGTTGGGATGCGGCACCAGGTTGGGGCGGTAACCGCGGATCTCGGATTTTTCGCGGTATTCCGGCACGCAAACCGCAGTAGTCACATCCTTGGGAATGTCCACCAGAACCGGTCCCGGCCGTCCGGTTGAAGCAATGAAAAAAGCCTCCTGTATGGTGTCCGCAATATCTTTCACATCCCTGATTAAAAAATTATGCTTGGTAATCGGCCGGGTAATGCCCGTTATATCCACTTCCTGAAAAGCGTCATTACCTATCATGCTGCTGACCACCTGGCCGGTAAGCGCCACCATGGGAATGGAATCCATGTAGGCCGTGGCAATCCCGGTCACCAGATTAGTCGCGCCCGGGCCGGAGGTTGCCAAACAAACTCCCACCCGGCCGGTCGCCCGGGCATAGCCGTCTGCCATGTGGGCCGCGCCTTGTTCATGACGAGGCAGAATAACGCGCAATTTGGAATCATACAAGGCATCAAAAATCGGAAGCAAAACGCCCCCGGGATAACCGAAAATAATATCGGTTCCTTCCCGCAGCAAGCTATCCACAAATATCTGTGCGCCGGTTCTTTCCTGGCTCATAATAAAACCCCCTGGGATTCCTTTTATTCCAACACGGCCCCGGTATTTGCCGAGGTCACTAGTCTGGCGTAGCGTCCTAAAACTCCCTTATATACTTTATGCTTCGGATGTTTGATATCTTTCATGCGCTGTTTTAATTCCTGGTCTGAAACCAATAAATTGATCTTCAATTTTGGTATATCGATCTCTATCCTGTCCCCTTCGCGAATCGCGGCAATCGGTCCGCCGGCCGCCGCCTCGGGCGAGATATGTCCGATAGCCGCTCCCCGGGTTCCGCCTGAGAAACGTCCGTCCGTGATTAAGGCCACATGCTTATCCAGACCCATACCCGCGATGGAGCTGGTCGGTGAAAGCATTTCGCGCATACCCGGACCGCCCCGGGGACCTTCGTAGCGAATAACCACTACATCGCCCTTCCGAATCTCGCCTTGCATAATCGCCTTGAAAGCGGTATCTTCATTGTTAAAGACGCGGGCCCGGCATATGCTATGCATCATTTCCGGTGCAACCGCTGACTGCTTTACTATACTGCCTTCCGGAGCAATATTTCCTTTTAAAACTGCCAGGCCTCCATATTGGTGGTAAGGTCTGGACAGCGGACGTATAACCTCGGTATCCGCCACTTTAGCGGTTTTCAGGTTCTCGGCCACGGTTTGGCCCGTAACCGTAGGCAGTTTAGAATCGATTACGCCCCGGGAGAGCAGGGTCTTCATCACGGCCGGTACTCCACCGGCCCGATGAATATCCACCATAAAATGATCTCCGGCCGGGCTAACGCTGCACAGATGCGGTGTTTTCCTGGAAAGACGGTTGAATTCCTCCAAATCCAGTTTTAAGCCGGCTTCATGCGCAATCGCCGGAAGATGCAACACTGTATTGGTTGAACCTCCCATGGCCACGTCCACGGCTATAGCATTGCGAAAAGCCGCCAAGGTTAATATCTTTAAGGGCGTTAACCTGCTGCGCACGGCCTGCATGATTTTTGCGCCCGCCAATTTCGCCAGACGAATACGCTCGGCCGAGACAGCCGGAGCCGTTCCATTCCCCGGCAGAGCCAAGCCCAGGGCTTCGGCCATGCAGTTCATGGTATTGGCGGTGAATAATCCGGCACAGGACCCGCAAGTCGGACAGGCCGCGTCCTCAATCGCGCGAAATTCCTCCTTGGAAATTTTACCCGCCAAGGCCTGGGCCATGCCTTCAAAAGGCCCTTTAATCAAATCAATTCGCCGGCCGCGGTATTCACCGGGCAACATCGGCCCGCCGGAAATCAGCAAAGCCGGAATATTTAAGCGGGCCGCGGCCATCATCATGCCCGGAATAATCTTATCGCAATTAGGCAGAAGAATAAGGCCGTCAAAAGGCGTTCCATTGGCTACCGCTTCCACTGAATCAGCTATGATTTCCCGGGTGACGAGGGAATATTTCATGCCCTCATGGTTCATGGCAATACCATCGCAAATACCGATAGTATTGAATTCCATGGGAGTGCCGCCGGCCATGCGGATACCGGCTTTAACCGCCGCTGCCACCTGGTTTAAATGCGTATGGCCGGGAATAATCTCGTTAAAGGAATTGGCAATGCCAATAATCGGACGGCGCAATTCTTCGTCCGTATAACCCATGGCTTTAAATAGTGACCGATGCGGAGATTTGGTCACTCCTTTTTTCATTACATCGCTGCGCATAGCTTATAACCTCGCTTTCGTCGCCCCTGCCCTTGCCGATAATGTTCTAACAAACGGCTAATATTTAAACCTTCCATCACAATAATAGAGTTAAAAAGATATATTAAAACCATTTTAAATAAAGTCAACTGATTATTTATTTTCTATATCCGTCTCAACGCGCGAAAGCATGGCGAAACCGGCTCTTTCCAACTCCAGCATATCGCACGCATTCCCGTACTCTATCGCACTTAATTCCGCAGCGGTAAAACCGGCCTGTCGGAGATATTCCCGGTGCGCGGCCTGATTCCCCCAAGGCGCATCACTGCCGAAAAGCACGCGCTTAACGCCATGCGCCCTCACGAGTTCCAATAACCGGGGTCCGGGACATTCATCAGCGCAATAAGCCGTATCCAGCCATACCGGCCTTCCGATCAGACAACGTTCTACTTCATCCCACATCCGGAAACCGCCCAAATGAGCGGCAATTAATTTTAATCTTGGAAACGCTTGATTAATTTGCATAATACGCGCCGGGGAAGCCTTGGGTTCCCCGGCAAAACACAGATCAACTCCGGCATGCATCATTAATGCCAATCCCGAGGTTTCCAGCTGATGGTAAAGCGCTTCCATCCGGTCCTCATCCGGGTAAAAGTCCTGATACTCCGGATGCAATTTTACGCCCCGAATACCCTGGCTTTTTAAAAACACAATCTGCTGCGCTAATTCTTCGGCTGACATATCCGGATGAAGCGCGCCGAAAGAATAGAACCCGTATTGATCCTTTAATTCCCGGCACCACTGGTTTATCGCCCTTACCTGGCCGGGCTTAGTGGCAATATGCTGAATAACCGCGGAAGTCATGCCACTTTGGCGCATTGCTTGTTGTAGCCCGCTTATGGTTCCATTATATACTGGACAGACGCCGCCCCGCTCCGCCAATTGAGGAACCACTCTGGCCGCCAGGTTATCAGGAAAAGCATGTACATGAAAATCAATCACTGATTCCAATTTTGAAGTTTACCGCCGATCTCATTACTGTCTAAATCCATCTGGATCCCGGTTTTCCAGGCTGTGTCACAACTCTGGTTTTGAGCAATTTAACCAAGTTTGTCATTTCGAGGCGCAGCCGAGAAATCTCCAACCGCCCTTTTAAATTAAGCGTTTTCGTGGAGATTCCTCACTACGTTCGGAATGACAAAGTACATAAATGCTTCTGAAAAACTATTATGACACAGCCTGTTTCGCCGGGATAACAGGCTAAGGCAAGTGTGAAAAATGATTAAATATAAAAACGGCGCCCCATAAAAACGGAACGCCGGTGATTAATCTGGTGGAGCTGAGGGGGCTCGAACCCCTGACCTTCTGAATGCCATTCAGACGCGCTCCCAGCTGCGCCACAGCCCCGACAATTATTCCTACGGATTTAAAAAAATAACCTACTCATTGTGCTCTGTCAAGCTTTAATTCCTATGAGGGAGCCCCTCATCTCACACCCGGCTCCAGGATTTCCAGCAAGCACTTCCCGGCATCCATGCCGGCCTTAACGCCGTACGGCAGGGTAACCTGATCAGCCGTATGGCCTATGGCCAAGCCGGAAAATATTGGAATCCCCAGGGGACGCAAGCGGTCAATCAGCATTTCCTCTAATGACAGGCCTCGCTTCCCGGGAAAGAGCCGGGGCGCGCAATCCCGGAAAACTCCTAAGACCATACCCGCCGCATCCGATAATTTTCCAGCGGCTAATAATTGGGTAATCATTCTATCGATCCGGTACGGTTCTTCACCTATCTCTTCCAAAAAAACAATCCGGCCTTTAGTCTGCACTTCATAAGGCGTGCCCAAACTCGCGGCCAGCAGGGTGATGGTCCCGCCTGTCATCCTCCCGGTGGTTTTTCCCCGGCGCAGCACGCCGGCTTTATATCCGCGGGAGAGCGGCACTCGTCCGAGCGGCGCATGCTGCATTACGGCCCGGCTGAGCCAGGAAGCGGAAAACGCGTTTAATCCGGTGGAAGCGGCCGGCATGGGTCCCCAAAAGCTCACTAATCCTGCTGATTGCAGGGCCAGATGCAATAAGGTAATATCGGAAAAACCAATTAGAATTTTGGGATGACGGCGCGCCAGGCGGAGATCAAAATGTTCCAGCAGACGGGAGGTTCCATATCCGCCCCGGGTGCAGAAAATGCCCTTGATCGCAGGATTGCTGAAAGCGTTTTCCAGATCACGGGCGCGCTCCTTATCATTCCCGGCCAGGTATCCGTAACGCCGTAAAACCGCCTGGCCTGCCATTACTTTAAACCCCAGCCGTTTAAGCGCCTGCCGGGCCGCAAGCACGTGTCTTGGACCGGCCGGCGGGGAGGCCGGGGAAACCAGCATGACACTGTCTCCCGGACAAAGTTTTGGAGGAAGCCTCAAATGAGGGGCCATATTAAAAAAGCAGACGGCAAACGATAAAAGCCGCCACTACTCCGGCCAGGTCTCCCAGCAGCGACGCCGGCAAAGCGTGCCGGCTTTTCCTTACGGCCACTGAACCGAAATACACTGCGAGCACATAAAAAGTGGTTTCCGTACTCCCCTCGATAACGCTGACTAAACGCCCGACAAATGAATCCGGACCCGAGGTTTGAAATACATCCGAGATCAGTCCCAGAGTGCCGGAACCGGAGAGCGGACGCAAGAGGGCCACGGGCAGAGCCTCGGCCGGGAAACCGAACAAGCCGGTAAGCGGCCGGAGACCGGCGACCAACAAATCCATGGCCCCGCTGGCCCGGAACATTCCAATCGCCACCAGGATACCGACTAAATACGGGATTATTTTAACCCCGATCCAGAAACCTTCTTTAGCGCCCTCAATGAAACTTTCATAAACTTTAACGCGCCGCACGGCAAAAGCATAAAGCGGTATACCCAGCAGCAAAAGGGGCACCACCCAGTTGGAAGCCGCACTCAGCATATCTTTAATCATAAACCGGATTCCTTGGCTCGGGGCCGGCTCTTTTTGAAATAGGGCAGACGCGCCAGCAGCTTGGCGCCGAGCACGGCCACAATGGTTGAACAAGTTGTGGCCAGGACAGCGGCGATGATAATTTCCGAAGGATTCCGGGAGCCGGCTGCGGCACGAAGCCCGATAACCATAGCCGGCATCAACTGAACAGAACTTGAGTTCAAAGCCAGAAAGGTGCACATGGCATTAGTGGCGGTCTCCGATTCGCCATTTAGTTGCTGTAAATCCTGCATGGCCTTGAGGCCCATAGGCGTAGCCGCATCTCCCAGGCCGAGCATATTGGCCCCCATATTGAGAGCAATAGCGCCCAGCGCAGGATGGTCGGCCGGCACGTCAGGAAAGAGCCATTTAAACAAGGGACGCAAAGCGCGCGCCAAGGCTTGGACCAGGCCGGCGTCTTGCGCCACGCGCATCAGGCCCAGAAACAGGGCCATGGCACCAATCAATCCGAGGGATAAGGTTACCGCAGCGCCGGCGGACTTAAAAGCCGCGGACGATACCTCGGACATCGTTCCCCGGAAAGCCGCAGTGACCACTGCCAGAAATATTAATCCCAGCCAGACCAGGTTCAAAGCAATGTCTCCTTACTTATACACCACCATTTGCCTACGGGCGATTTCGGACCAATAACTCCCCGGCTCCTCAGACTCTTCCTTCGCAAGCAGTTCCCGGGCCTCGGCTTTACGGTCCAGGTTCCAATAACATCTGGCAATGCTTATATTAACCGCCCTCCGGTTGAAATAATCCGGCTGTTCGGCAAGAATAGCCTGGTAAGTGGCTAAGGCTTCCGGCCATTGTTCAAGATTTTCCTGACAAGCGGCCAGACGCTCTGGGATGGTAAAGCCTATAGCTTTTTCTCCCTTTTTCTGGAGTTGTTCCTGATAAATCAGCATGGCTTTTTCATACTCTTTAAGATAAAACCAGGAATTGGCTTCCCCCAGGCTGGCCAGGCCGGCGGCCCGGGTATTACGGTAGGTCGTTGCGATTTCGGTAAAGGCTTGCTGGGATTTTTTGTATTTTTCTTCCCGGGACCGAAAGTATTCTCCACCGGAGGCTCCCTCTCCGCTGGCCAGGGGATAATTGTAATAACTAATCGCGCGGTTTAATAAATTTTGGGCGCGTTTCTCATTCCCTGCCTGATGCCGGAAATACAGCGGAATTAAAATGGCAATTACTCCGATAATTATGACTGAAATCATCAAGTTTTCGGTATTGGTTCTAAAAAATCCAATCGTTCGGTTTAAAAAATTACGTAATTCATCCTGCTTAAGACTCTTGCGTATTTGCTTATGCGAATATCTTTTCTTGGCCATACTCTTCCCCCTTATTTTGCTGAACCACGTACCCGCCTGCATATTTCCAGCGCATTTCGTTCACAGAAATTCATTTTCGCCGGGGACAAACCCGCCCCGGCGGCTACTTTCTTGATCATATCCCGGGAATGAATATCCCGGGCGGCATGCGCATCACTGTTTATCACTAAGGCGCAACCGGCCTGTAAGGCCACCTTGGCGACATGTCCATTGGTGAGGCAATGTCCCGGTCTTGAAGTGAGCTCCAAGGCTACTCCCTGACGCCGCGCTTGCCGGGCTTCGGCTAAAGTAATCAGACCCGGATGAGCTAAAATATCCGCGCCGCCTGCAATGGCGGCTCTATTCGTTCCTCCGGCCACCGGCTCCACGGGTGTCTCGCCGTGAACCACCACCACTTCTGCGCCCTCATCCCGGGCTTTTTGAATCAAGCCGGAAATTTGCCGGGGTGGGACATGCGTGATCTCTATTCCTGCCAGAACCATAATTCCAAAACCTCTGGTTAAGGCTTGGGCCGCCGCCCTCAATCCGGGCAGCAGGGTTTCCAGGTTCGACTGATCCACATGATCCGTCAAGGCCATAGCCCGGTAACCGGCAAGCCGGGCCCGGCGAACCAGTTCCGCAGGGATTAATTCACCGTCCGAATGCAAAGTGTGCATATGCAGATCTATCATGGCAAACCTCTTTTCTGGTGCCCCCGGCGCGACTTGAACGCACGGCCAACGGTTTAGGAAACCGCTGCTCTATCCAACTGAGCTACGGGGGCGTCAATACTTGATTAATGAAAATACATCCTGCCCTTCAAGTCGCCGTCGGCCCTTCAGAAACTCCAATTCGATTAGAAAAGCGATTCCTGAAATCCGCCCCTCCAGTTTCCGGATTAAATCCACCGCACCGGAAACCGTTCCGCCGGTGGCCAAAACATCATCCGCGATCAGAACCCGGGTTCCGGGTAAAATGGCATCGGAGTGAATTTCCAGTGAATCCGTACCATATTCCAGCGCGTAGGTCGTCTGCAGGGTTTGAAAAGGAAGCTTACCGGGCTTACGCACTAAAACCACCCCTGCGCCCAGCTTGTAGGCCAAGGGCGCTCCGATTATAAATCCCCGGGCCTCTACGCATACTACTTGTGCAATGGATTTGTCTTTATAATGCTCCGCGATCCGGTCGATCGCCAGGCGCAAGGCTTCCGGCTCGGCCAACAGGGGGGTAATATCCTTAAATATAATTCCCGGTTTTGGAAAATCCGGAATATCCCGAATTAAGTTTTCCAGCAGTTCAACCATGATTCCTCCCCGCTAAGTTTTAAAAATATCTTCCACGGAAGTTTGCTCCTGGCGTAAATGAGCCCGTAGTTTTTTTAAAGCCGTCACTTCAATTTGACGTATACGCTCCCGCGTTAATCCGAAATGCCGGCCGGTTTGTTCCAGCGTGAACGCAGTTTTCCGATTTAAACCGAAACGCAAGATGATAACATTTTTCTCCTTGTCCGTAAGCGAGTCTAATAAATTTTCGATTTTTTTCTGTTGCCGGGCACCCTGGGTTGCAGCATCCGGCGAGATATTGCTCTTGTCTTCAAATACGTCGGTCCATTTCCGGCTATCGCCCTGATGGCTGCCCATCATGGTTTCTAAGTAGGCCGTCCGCTGATCCGCTCGCATGATCTCGCGCACTTGGTCCGCCGGAATTTTCATGGCCTTGGCGATCTCATCTATGGTGGGTTCTTGTCCCAGTTTCTGACTTAATTCATACCGCATTCTGGAAAACCGCGATACTTTCTCAACCATATGGACCGGAATACGGATAAGCTGACTCTGGTTAGCCAGCGCACGCTTGACATACTGTCGTATCCACCATGCGGCATAAGTCGAAAAACGAAATCCCTTGCGGGGTAAAAATTTTTCCACCGCCCGCATCAGACCTAAATTCCCCTCTTCAATGAGGTCCAGCATGGGAAGTCCGTGATAAAGGTATTTTTTGGCTATGGAAATCACCAATCTCAAATTACTGACAATCAGAGTTTGACGGGCCGCGGCATCATTCTTCTCCACCCGAAATGCCAAGTCCCGCTCTTGTTCCGCGGTTAATAGAGGAATCTTGCTGACTTCTTTGAGATATTGCTTAATAATCGCCGGTTCATATTTTCCCTTTTCTTCCGATGTTCCAACCTCTTTATGGGTCTGGCCTGGAGCATCATGGTCAAAATTATCAATTTCCTTCTCTACGGTATCCGCCGGCCGGCCAACCCGGCGCTTATTTTTCTCCGGACGACCCCGGCCGCGCTTTATCTTTGCCGATGGAAGGCTGGATATCTTTGACTTAACTTTTTTTTTGGATGTTTTCAAGAGCCGGGCGGCTGGCATCAACTCATCCCTTAAAACGAATTAAATAATTTTAACATGAAATCCCTCTTCCTTATGCAACAAATCCACCCAGTCTATCTTCATTTTTTCCACCACCGCTAGTTCCGGCCCTTTTTCCAAATCTTTCAGCAGGGTATGCAGGTCTGCTTCCGGCCCTTGGGCTTCAATTTTTACGCATCCATCCGAAGCATTAGCAACCCATCCGGATAAATATCGCTCCTGCGCCGCCCTTTCAGCAAAAAAGCGGTATCCCACACCCTGTACCCGTCCATATACCGCGACTTTCACTCGAAGATTCCTGCTCACCAAATCTCCTCCACGTAAGTGACTCCAAAAAGAAAATGCTCGCCTATAATCTCACCCAGATTCCTAACCTCACCTATGGCGTTGATATTCTGCACGGCTAAATCCAGGATTAAATTAGACGCCAACAGCATCCGCAGGCCGACATTAATGCCTATGCCATCAACCTCAAAAATCAATTCCGCGCCTGGGAAAAGCGTCTTGCTTAAGCCGCCAAAACCTTTTTCAAAACGACCGGTTCCCCATCCCGCCAATAACATCATCCGGGATAAACCCGATATATATCGCTGAATAACTAAATAAGCATTATCCCCTTCTATCCCTCCGGCCAAACTTATTCCCGCCCAATTTTGATCCAGAATCCTGATCTTCCCTTGTCCGCGAAATGCGTCCCGCAAAAAAGCCGGTATATTCTCTTCCGCGTGTTCCCAACTGGATAAATCCCGATACGGCCTAAATTGATCCCCCAGCAGATCAGGCCGGAAGTAAATTCCGCCTTCCAATATATCCAGGATCCCCAGATTAAGTTTAGCCTCGCCCCGGTGCAGCCCCGCATTAAAATGCCCGGCCTCGGCAACCTCAGCCGAAGGTATATTAATCCATCCGGTCGGGCCTAAGATTGAAGCGGAACGGTTTAAATACCAGGTAGATTTTTCAATTTCTCCCCAGACACTGCTGCCCATACCAAGTATGAGGATAACACCGGTCAGAGAAATGCAAATCCATTGCTTAGGAAATAACATTCTCTAAGCCTTATAAAATAGATCGCTTTTTAAAAACATTTGCTTTAAAACGATTCGGCTATAATTATCCATAATCACATTTTCACACACTTAATTGAACCTCGCGCCTGCGGCGAAAATTTGGTCGGGGCGAGAGGAATTGAACCTCCGACTTCCTGCTCCCGAAGCAGGCGCGCTAGCCCCTGCGCTACGCCCCGATTATTCTTCATAACTAAATAATTTTAACCCTGTACCGCATGGTACAGGGTTGGTCGGGGCGCGAGGAATTGAACCTCACGCCCACGTCGCTTCGCTCCCCAGAGGGGGGTAATCCCCCCCCTCTGGCGCTCGCTTGCGCTCGCTGACTCCCCTTATCTTGGGGGGATTTCCCCCCCACTCCCCCCAGTGGTCGGAGGAGTCTGTTTGTTTGCAACAGAATTCTTTTGTTCCCCAGTTCTGGTCGGGGCGAGAGGAATTGAACCTCCGACCACTCGCACCCCAAGCGAGTGCGCTAGCCACTGCGCTACGCCCCGATATTCTCCTGCTCAGTTGTTCCTGTTTTTCGCGAAGCGAAACTCAGGAACGGTTAAGCATTTGCATTAGACTTTGCAGTTCGCGTTTAACCTTTAGGATTGTATTCAATAACTGATTTTCACGCAAGCCTAATTTTAAATCCATTTGCGCTTTATCCGACCTCAATTCTCCGGCCAAACGGCGTTTGGCTCCGGCAATCGTAAATTTTTCGTCATAGAGCAGGGTTTTTATCCGCCGGATCAAACGAAGATCTTTATCCCGGTAAATCCGCTGGCCGGTGCTGGCCTTTTCCGGCCGTAACTGGGGAAATTCCGTCTCCCAATAACGCAGTACATGGGCTTTAACCCCGGTTATTTCACTGACTTGGCGAATCTGGTAAAACATTTTTCCGGGAATTTCCACCGGGTGATTATCTTTTTTTAAATCGCTTTTTTTCCCGGAACCCGCCATCATGTCTCCTTTTCTTCTCTGCGCACCATGCTCTTAAGCCGGCCGCCGGGCCGGAATTGAATCACCCGCTTAACCGGCACTTGCACACTTTGTCCGGTCCGGGGATTTCTGCCCGTGCGGGCAGCCCGAATCTTATAGTGGAAAGAACCAAATCCCACCAGATGAACAACCTCGCATCGCCGCAAAGATTGAGCCAGCTGTGTAAAAAAATAATCTACTACTTGTCTGGAATGATTCTGGGAAAGTCCGATTTTAGCAAGTTTAGAAGCCAGTTTCTCTTTGGTCACAGTCTGGTTGTCTTTTCCCATCTCATACCTCCGAAAGCCAACCGGCTTCCATTTCGGTTCTGCGGGGCCGCCCCATCAAATCCCGAACCGCTTCCCAAGGCGGAATGTTCTCAAAAAGTATGCGGTTAACTTGAAAAATAATCGGCAGCTCCACCTTAATCCTCTCCCCCAGCTGTTTGGCCGACCGCGCGGTCTCCACGCCTTCAGCCACCATTTCCATTTCCTTCAGAATCTCATCCAATCGGCGGCCGCGCCCGATTTCTTCTCCCACCCGGCGGTTTCGCGAATGCTGACTCGTGCAGGTTACGATTAAATCACCGATACCTGAAAGCCCTGCAAAAGTCTCGGAATTAGCTCCCAGGGATTTACCCAGCCGTCCTATTTCCGTCAGGCCCCGTGTCATCAGAGCCGCCTTGGAATTATCTCCCAAGCCCAAGCCATCCACCATCCCGACCGCCAGGGCGATAACATTCTTTAAAGCGCCTCCCAGTTCCACGCCAACTACATCCGGGCTGGTATATACCCTCAGGCTCTCGGTACTGAATAACTCCTGCACCGCCAGAGCGGTCTCCTTATTTTCAGAAGCCGCTACCAAAGAACAGGGCATCCCCCGGCTTACTTCTTCGGCATGGCTGGGACCTGAAAGCACGCAGACTTCCGGACTTGGTCCGAATTCCTGGCGCACTACCTCGGACATGCGGGCCAAACTTCCTCTTTCGATTCCCTTGGAAGCCGTAATCACGTGCCTAGGCTTGACTCCGGCCCCGGCTAAACGCTTGACCACGGCACGTAATTTCTGCGAGGGAACCGCTAAAACTATATCCTGGCAATCCGCCGCCGTTTTCTCAATATCCGAGCTTATGCTGACATTTTCCGGGATACGAACACCGGGCAGAAACTTGGGATTCTCACGGGACTCGGCCAGCCGCCGGGCATAATCCGGAAAATATTCCCATAAATGAACCGCGCAGCCTTTCCGGGATAGAATCAGGGACAAGGTTGTGCCCCAGGCGCCGGCGCCGATAACGGCCACTGATCTATCCATGGTGATTTTTTTCCGGCTTAACCGGTATCCGCTGGCCCAGCCGGTTTTCCGTTCCGGAAATTATACGATCAATATTACCACGATGCAGGATAATAATCACCGTCCCGATAATTACGGATAAAATCAAAATGGAAAAACCGTAGCCGGATTCACCCACCAGCCAAATCAAGAGCGGGAATAAGAACGCGGAAACCAAAGACCCGGCCGAGATATAGCGAGTCCCGGCCACTACCCCGGCAAAGGCTATAAAAACCATGATAGTGGCAATGGGGGCCAACCCCAATAAAACCCCGTAAGTGGCAGCCACCCCTTTTCCGCCCTTAAATTTCAAGAAAGGAGTAAAAGTATGCCCAAAAATCGCGGCCAGACCGCAGCCCACGCGAATTAAATCCGATGCCGGATAGGGGGTCCAGCGGGAAAGCCAATAAGCCGCGGCAAATCCCTTGCCAACATCCACCAATAGTACCATAATTCCGGACGGCATTCCAAATAAACGCGCGACATTGGTGGCGCCCGGATTTCCGGAACCTTGGGTGCGAATATCAACGCCGCGCAGCCGGCCATATAAATAAGCCGTGGGCAGCGAACCAAGCAAATAGCCGGACAATATTGCCAGCCCAATTAAAAACCAATCTTCAATCATGTCTTGCTCCCTTCACTTCCCGCAGCATAACAATCAACGGAGTGCCTTGAAACCCAAAACGGGCGCGCAGGCTGTTCTTGATATGACGCAAGTAAGCAAAATGCATGCGCCGCGCCTCATTAACGAACAACGCAAAGGACGGAGGCCGCACCCCGGTCTGGGTAAGAAATTTCAGCTTAAGCACCCGGCCGCGGCGCGAGGGCGCGGGATGCTTATGAATAATATCCTGAAGCGCTTTATTTAGCAAACTGGTTTTGATGCGCACTTTATGCTGTTCATCCACCTGCATCGCCATCTCCAGCAAGCGGTTGACCCGCTGTCCGGTTTTGGCGGACAAAGTAAGACTGGGAGCATATTCCATAAAGGCCAGGCGCGCTCTTAATATTTTCATATATTGGTCAACTGTATGCTGATCTTTTTCAATCAAGTCCCATTTATTAATCGCCAGGATGCAGGCCCGGCCGGATTCGTGAATAAAACCCGCGATCCGTTCATCCTGTTCACTCAGCGGAACGGAGGCATCCAGCAGCAAAACCGCCGCATGACATTCCTCAATGCTCCGGAGCGCGCGCATTACGGAATACTTCTCCACCCCCGCCTCTACCCGGCTCCGGACCCGCAACCCCGCAGTATCCAGAATCTGGAAAGACCGGTCTTGATACTCAAAAAAAGATGAGACCGAGTCACGGGTGGTTCCCGGAATATCGCTGACCAGGACACGCGACTCGCCCAGAATACAATTCAGCAAGGAAGATTTGCCGACATTGGGCCGGCCCACGATCGCCAGTTTAATCTCCAGGTCTTCCTCATTATCCGGAAGCTCCTCTCGGGACGGCAGAACCTCGAGCAAGGCATCCAACAATTCATCCACCCGGCGGCCGTGCAAAGCGGAAACCGGATAAGGCGTGCCCACACCCAAGGACCAAAAATTATGCGCTTCGGGTTCTAATTCCTGGTTATCTATTTTATTAACCGCTAATAATACGGGTTTACCCGTCCCTCTAAGCCGTTCTGCCAATTCCCGATCCGCCCTGTCAAGCGTTTGCCGGCCGTCTGCAACTATTAAAATCACATCGGCTTCCTGCATAGCCAAATTGGCCTGTTCCCGGATTTGGCTTAAGATGTTATCCGAACAATTGGGTTCAAATCCTCCCGTATCCACCAACAGATACTTCCGGCCCAGCCATTCGGCCAGGCCGTAGTTGCGGTCACGCGTCACACCGGGCAGATCATCGACAATGGCCCGGGCTTTACCGGTCAGGCGGTTGAAAAGCGCGGATTTGCCAACATTAGGACGACCGACTATGGCTACTATGCAAGGGTTCATTGTTTTGGTACACTCATCCCCGATAAGTTGAAATTCAACCGGAAAATTTAATGGCGGAAGGCAAAAACAGAGGGCTGTCTTTACCCGCGACAGCCCTCTGTTTTTAGTAATTTAATATAGATACTTTCGGATGAGACTATTTCTGAGAAATCACTGTATATCCACCACTTAGATAATCGTCATCCTCCTGCCCTCCGACGCCGTCTCCATCACTGTCCAAATAATACCCTTCCGCAGACATGACATTACGGCTGACCTTCACCCGAACATCTACATCGGGAGCGGGAGAGCTGGTCCCGGTAGCCGGGTAAAATGAATCAGGGACATAAATTTCAACCGATGCCAGATTTGCCGCAATTACTATCGCTTTCGGCTGGATATTGTATGTTTCCGTATTATAGGTTCCTATCAGCTTCAAATTAGCCGTTGTCAAACTGGCAGCGCTCATCTGCCCGCCAGGGGAAGGAATGTTGAAGCTTATTGTAAATCTACGGCTGCCCACGCTGTATAATGTTCCGCCAACACTCGGCGGAGCTGTGGACACACCTCCATCAGTCATAGTATAAATATAACGGATCAGGTCATCCGCGGCCTCGGCCGTAGTATCTTCTCCACCAAAATACCGGCCTCGCAGCAACGCTTGTGCGGTATCCTGGGAAGAGCGTATACCAGAGGCTCCGCCCCTGACAGTCAGCTTATAACGCGTGTTTCCGGCTAATTGGAAAATACCCTGAACAGTATTAGGAGCCGTGATACTAACCTGTACCGGACTTACCGGAGATCCGGTTATGTCATTAACCAGGCTGAAATTGGTGTGCAGCGTCGCAGCATCCACAAATATGGTGGACTGGTCGACATCATAATTGAAAACAACGGTAATAGTCACATAACCATAGGCCACCGATACATTACCGACATTGCTTGAAGTCAATGTGAAATCAGGGGGATTACCTCCCGCTTCAATAGCGGCGATTGCGATATTTATCGGACTCAGAGTGTAAATTCCGCTCACCGGCGTTCCCACTGCAAATTGCGCATTATAATTGTCGAATGCACTGCTTTCCGGTATTTCGTTTTTATTTCCGTCCAACTGCTGGCCGGCGGCGCTTTTGACGCCGGTGGTCACGTGAACACGGTAATACCGGTTGTCATCCCACCCGGTGCCGGCAGTACTTCCTACTTTCAGGCGCTTGAGCGTCGCGTCATAACTGATGGAAATACCGGTATATTGGGTTTCCGTGGTATTGACTGTATCGGACATCTGGTAAACCAGTACGGTCGAGGAATTAAAACTGGCAGGATCCATGGCCATATCAAAATCAACATAAAGGGTTTGTGTCGTCAGTAAAGTAGTATCCACTATGCTGGCTTGAGGTATTCTGGCGGCCTGGGAATTCCCCACTCCGATCAGGCTGGTATCCGGACTTATCGGGCTTTGCAGCTTGGCGCAAGAGATCAAATAAACGGCTCCCATGCCGCAAAGACCGATCATTAGCAAACCGGTAAAGATTTTTTTCATAATTGGGTCACGCTCCTCTCTTTAGAAATGGAAGGTTATGGAAACATTATATTCGTACAAAAACGCGGTATAAGCAAAATTTGCAACATCGATCTGGAGATCCTCAAAAGGCCACCAGGTCAGCCCGTAATAAAAAACGTTCTGATGCGTTACTGTCAGGCTGGAACCGGTCCAATGGGAATACTCGGAAATATCAGCGACGGTGTTATCCACCACGCCGTCTCCATACACCGTATGCGTAGTTCTCGGCGTACGGGAAGTAACTTCATAAGTATCGGTCTCGGATTTCCTTTTTATAATATGCTTGGCGCCGAACCTGATCGGCAGCTTATTCACAATGTTTAACACCAGACCGACCGGGAGTTCCAGGGTGTCGGTTATATCCGTGGACTTGGTAATACTCTCCCTTCCATCGGTAATGGTCTGAGTGTAATCCGTGGAAGGATCTCCGGTATTGCTATCTATGTCGGTTTTACTATATTCATACTTAGTGGTGACTTCCCGGGTGTCACTGCTGGTACTGGCATTAATGCCCATGCCCAGTTTCCAGCCCTGCGCCGTATATTGCGCGCGCAGTTTGACCTCCGCCAGGCTGTATCCCACATCGCCTTCATAAGTATAATTTTCGCCTGTTGTCTGCTCATCCCTTTGCATCGCACGATTGAGTTCCCAGGTATTTCGTTCTAATTTAGCATCCGAAATGCTGTACGGGATAAGCGTGTAACCCAGTTGCGCGGTTAAAAGCAGGTTTTCGGCAAGAGTATAATCCGCCCTGGCATTGGCTAAAAATCCTATACCCGAACCGGGATATACATCTGTGCCGGCTTCCATGCCGCTCTCTGTGAACGATTTATTATTGCCCGTGGCAGGGTCGCTGGGTGCGCTGTCCTGGTCTTCCGTATACTCATATTCATACTCGTTGGTGGCAATCCTGAGCACTGGCCCGGCATTTACCACCAGGTCCAGGTTGGGCATTAAACTCTTGGAACGGCCGGCCAGAATCAAGCGCCAGGTAGCAGTGCCGTAATTCAGGGATCCGGTTCCCATCCGGTCCCAGCGGTAGAGCTCGGCATTATTATTGGTTAAATCATACTGACGTTCCCAGGCTTCCTCATTAAAAGAATGATTGGTGAGGGAAGAGAAAAAAGGATTGGCAGTATCGCAGGGATTATAAGAAGGCTGGTGGCTGTCCCAATCCGCGCGCACCCCAGCTCCCAGATCCATCCCAAACAGTCCGCCCATGCCAAAAGCCACATAGATGTCGGTGCTATAGTTATGATCAATTTTTTCTATTTTCCCGTATATCTCCTCCCGGAAATCATAAATCCCGTCACTATCCAAATCCCGGGAAGCCACTTCCGTGCTCTCGGCCCGCCCGCTCGCGGTATTGCCGTTATAATCAGTTACTGCTTGCGGGACGCTCGCGCCGAACCAATCAACCATACCACCGCCGCGGCCCAGTCCCAAAATATTTAACTGTCCGCCCAGGAGATAATAATTGTTACTGACCGATGTCCATGTCGGATCCATAAACATTAAATCATTTTGGTTTTGCAGGTTGGAAAGCTGGCCCCAGAGAGTGCTTCTTTCAAAGCTGGGAAGATAGGCCGGGCTGGCTTTGAAGAGATCATAAACATCCTCAAACATACCGGCGGTCGATGTAAAAGTAAAAGAATTATCCTGATGCGCGAAACAAGCTGCCGTAAGGGTTCCGCTTAGAATTACCATTGTAAGCCAAGTAAATAACCTTCTCACGTCTGATCCTCCTTTTTGAAAATTATTTTAACTTCAACATCATCCTATTACCGGACTTTGCGTCGCAACCACCTCCCTCCCCAACTGATCAAGCTGGCCTTCATTGAATAGTGGGCAAGCTATATTCTTTCACCCTCGTTAGTTCTGGTTGCGGAAAAATAAGTTAAGCTCGTCATACCGGCGGAAGCCCTGGACGAAACCATCCAGGACAGGCCGGTATCCAGGAAGTATCTTTGCTTACATCACAGTGCTTTTCTGGATTCCGGCTAAAATCATGCCGGAATGACAATATTTTGAAAAACCATAATTGCCTTTCCGCAACAGATACTAGTTATTCTTTGTAAAACAATTTCCATTTAAATGCAACATTTTTTTAAAAAATCACGCCCAGGCTGACCAGGTTTCGCGATGCAAAATCAGCCGCTTCCCAGAATTCCGGCAGGAAAGTATAATCCAAAACCAGGTTTACCTTGCCGGCCTTAAATTTAAAACCCATGCCCAGGGACATCCCACCTACGGTCCGGTGGACTGAATAGGCATAACCCATGCGCAGAGCCAGCATGCGCTGGAACCAGTATTCCCCGCCCAGCCGAACCACCATATTTTCTTCCGGCACTAAATACTCAACATCCAAGGCGCTGATCAACCGGTGGGGAACTTTATCCAGTGGGATAAAACCGGCGCCCAGTACCATGGTCAAAGGCAGGGGATCTTCCTCGGTTACAAATTTCACCGGCGTACCCAGGTGACGGGCCGTCAGCCCCAGTTGAACTCCCTTATTTAATTGGAATTGAGTTCCAATATCCAGGGAGAGGACTGACGCATCCGTTGGCCCCAGAGTCATGCTCGCCACTTGGGCATTTATCCCCAAAGTCAAGTTACTGATTATAGTACGCGCAAAGCTGACTCCGAAAACCAGATCCATCACTTCCAGGGCCTCCTCTCCCGGCACATCATTGTCAATCGCCGGCTGGCCACTATACAAAGCCTGCACCCCCAGCGTACCCAAACCCGGTATGGGCACCGCGCCGGCCAGCATTTCAGTGGATAAACCCTCAAAACCTCCGACATGCATAAACATGATTTCACCCGCTTTAAGTCCGCTTAAGCCGGCAGGATTGGACCCCATAGCGTATATACTCCCGGAACAGGCCGTGTAAGCTCCGCCCATCCCGGCCGGCCCGGCGCCGGTCAGCTGCTGCAGAATTTGCGCCCCGCTCACTCCGGCGCCGGCCCAACTCCGGGCCGCTCCGGATAAAATTATAATAGCTGCCAATGCGGCAAAAGAAATTTTCTTCATGTTTTGGCCTCCTGATTAAAAGCTAAATAAGTATTAGATGATTACAAAAATCATCCGGCTGTCTCCCGAAAATTCAAGTTTATGATTATAGGCCATCTGCCGCTCAGGAAGCAACCTTTATCCTTCGCCAGGTTTAATTAGTTTCTGCTGCGGAAAGCTTTTTTTCTTAATTACTGGAATTATGTCATTCCCGCATGCCTTTAGCGGGAATCCAGCGGCTTTGATTTTCAAAGACTTAATTGTAGGGGCGGGTTTAAAACCCGCCCCTACCGAAATATAACAATCATTCGGGTATGACAACCTTTCCCAAAAAACAACCTTTCCGTAAAAAAAACTATTTAAATAAAAATTTTCATTGCTTTCCCGGCGGGTTTGAATATAATGTCGTCCAATTGTTGCAGCCGGGTTAGGGTGCAAATTCCAAAAGAAGAGGAGAATTTTCAAGATGCCGTTAGTAGGAAGTCAGGATTTGTTTAAAAAAGCTTATGCCGAGGGATATGCCATCGGAGGATTTAATGTCAACAACATGGAGATACTCCAGGGTATCGTAGACGCCGCCCAGGAAGTGCGTTCGCCCCTGATATTGCAGGTCTCGGCCGGAGCCCGGAAGTATGCCCGTCATGAATATCTCATGAAACTGGTGGAAGCTGCCATCCAGACCGTGGATATCCCCATCGTGCTTCATCTCGACCACGGCGAAGATTTCGAGATTTGCAAATCCTGCATTGACGGCGGTTTCACTTCAGTAATGATCGATGCCTCCTCCCGGCCCTTCGAGGAAAACATCCGGGAAACCAAGCGGGTGGTAGCCTACGCCCATGAACGCGGTATCTCGGTGGAAGCCGAGCTGGGCACGCTGGCCGGTATTGAGGACGCGGTCAATGTCAAAGCCGAGGACGCGAATCTGACCAATCCGGACCAGGTTAAAGAGTTTGTGGACGCCACGGGCGTGGATTCGCTGGCCATTGCCATTGGAACTTCGCACGGCGCTTATAAATTCAAGGGCGAAGCCAGGCTGGACATCGCGCGGTTGGAGAAATGCGCCCAGCTGCTGCCCGGTTTCCCGATTGTGCTGCACGGTTCATCTTCGGTCCCGGAAAACCTCGTCGCGCAATGCAACCAGTACGGCGGGAATCTTCCCGGCGCCAAGGGCGTACCCGAGGACATGCTGCGCAAAGCTTCCCAGGGCGCGGTTTGCAAAATCAATATTGACACTGACCTCCGTCTGGCCATGACCGCCACTATTCGCAAGGTTTTTTCTGAAAAACCATCGGAATTCGACCCCCGTAAGTATTTAGGCCCGGCGCGCAATGCCATCCAGGAAATTGTTAAGCATAAAATTGTAAACGTGCTTGGCAGCGCGGGGAAGATATAAATAACTTAACTTTTGCAAATTTATAAAATCCCCCCTTGCCCCCCTTTTTGAAAAGGGGGGGTCTGAAAGTCCCCCTTTGAAAAAGGGGGACTTTAGGGGGATTTTACAGAGGTTTGATTATAACAGTTTGTCAAAAAGTATCTGATACTATTTTGAAAAAATACAAAAAGTTAAATTTGCAAAAGTCGAGTAAATAAACATGCCCAAAGTCCTTGAAAAATTCCGAAACATAAAACGGGAAATCCTGAAAGAACACCTGCCCCACTATGACAGCGGAAAAATCATTATCCAGGTCGGTTCCGCCACCTGTGAAAACGCCGCCGGCGCGGACCAGGTCCGGGCTGAATTCCGCAAACTCCTGGCTGCTTCGGGCCGGGATGATATTGTCATCAAGCAGACCGGATGCACAGGCCGGTGCTCCCGGGAGCCGATCGTCGGCGTTTACTTTCCCGGACAATTCCCTTTTAAATATGAACAAGTTACCCTGCCCAAAGTTCAGGAAATTTTTCAGCAGCATGTCCTGGCCGGAAATCCGGTATTATCTTTTCTGCTGGATAAAAAAACCAGTAAGCTCTACTCCCGGGTAGTAACGCTGTGCTCAATGGCCGCGCCCCGGTACGTTGAGCAGGACCATTGGGCCGATATCTTAGAGCAGCGTCTTAAAGCCAAGGGAATCACCGAAGGCACGGTCCGTATTTTTACGGGCTGCAGCCTGGGGCTCTATTCCCAGGAAGAGAATTCCGCCAGCATGGGCATGATTGTTTTCCCCAAAAGGACCGTATATATTTTTAGTACTGAGGCCGAACTGGATGCCATTATCCAATCCCATTTTATTGAGGATAAGATTCATGCGCCGAATTTAGCCCGCATGGATCCCTTGATAGAGCGCTTTATCTCGCTTTACGGGGATGTGGCTTTTTTCAATAAACAGACCCGCCTGACCCTGCGTAACAGCGGAATTATTGATCCTGAAAATCTCGGTGATTATATTGCCAATGACGGCTTCGAGGCCCTGGCTCAAACCCTGGAGCATAATGACCCCTCCCGCGTAATCGAGGCCATTAATCGTTCGGGTCTGCGCGGCCGGGGCGGAGGCGGTTATCCTACGGGCAAAAAATGGCAGGACGCCGTTACCGGCACGGATCCGATACGCTATGTTATCTGCAATGCCGATGAAGGCGACCCTGGCGCTTACATGGACCGGAGCACTCTGGAAGGAGACCCCTTCAGCATCATTGACGGCATGATTATCGGAGCTTTTGCCGTGGGAGCCCGCCAGGGCTTCCTCTATATCCGGGCTGAATACCCCCTGGCCATCAAGCGCGTGGAAAACGCCATTGCAAAATGCCGGGCCGCCGGGTTATTGGGGAAAAACATATTGGATTCCGGATTCGACTTGGATTTGGATGTCCGGCTGGGCGCGGGCGCCTTTGTTTGCGGCGAAGAAACCGCGCTGATGTTATCCATAGAAGGCAAAAGAGGACAGCCTAGGATCCGGCCGCCCTATCCCACCCAGTCCGGCCTTTGGGGACATCCCACGGTTATCAACAACGTGGAAACCTGGTCTAATGTGTCGGTTATTATTCGGCACGGCGCGGAATGGTTTTCGCGCCTGGGCACTGAAAAAAGCAAGGGCACCAAGGTATTCGCCCTGGCCGGAAAAGTCAGGAATTCCGGTTTGGTCGAGGTCCCCATGGGAACCACTCTTAAGGAGATTATTTTTGATATCGGAGGCGGCGTTCCGGAAGGCCGGACTTTAAAAGCGGTTCAGACCGGCGGTCCGTCCGGCGGATGCATTCCGGCCGAATTAATCGATACGCCCGTGGATTATGAGTCTCTGGCTCAGGCCGGATCCATTATGGGTTCGGGCGGAATGATTGTGCTGGACGACCAGGACTGCATGGTGGCCACTGCCAGGTTCTTTCTGGAATTCACGCAGGATGAATCCTGCGGCAAATGCGTCCCCTGCCGGGAAGGCACGCTGCGCATGTTGGAAATCCTGGAACGGATCACAGAGGGCCGGGGCCAAATGGAGGATCTCGATAAACTGGAACGCCTGGGCCGCCTGATTCAAAAAACCTCGCTCTGCGGCCTGGGCCAGACCGCGCCCAATCCGGTGCTCAGCGCCCTGAAAAATTTCCGGGAGGAATTCATTATTCACATTCAGGAGAAACGCTGTCCTGCCCATAAATGCTCCCAGTTGATCCGTTATGAAATTGATCCGCAAAAATGTACGGGCTGTACGCTCTGCGCCCGGCGCTGCCCGGTTTCCTGCATCAGTGGAGCTCCGCGGCAGCCGCATATAATCGACCAGGAGCGATGCATTAAATGCGGCGAATGCTACCTGGCATGCAAATTCGAGGCCGTACATAAAAAATGAAAACCATCAATTTAATCATAGATGAAATCCCGGTCAAAGTACCCGAGCAAACAACCATAATGCAGGCCGCTGAAACCCTGGGCATCCATATCCCACGCCTCTGTTATCATCCGCATCTCTCTTTGGAAGGCGCCTGCCGGATCTGCGTTGTTGAGGTGGACGGCGCTCGTAATTACCAGGCCTCCTGTTCGACCCATGTCCGGGAAGGCATGCAAGTACGCACCAATTCACCGGATATCCGCCAGGCCCGGCGGGACCTGGTAGAGCTGATTCTGGACAATCATCCCAAAGAATGCCAGACCTGTGAACGTGACGGCCAATGCGAGTTGCAGGATCTGGCTTATTCCCTGGGCGTACGGGAGCGTCTCTTCGAGGGCCGGCGTAAGCGATTTCCCATTGAGGATTCCAGCTTATCCGTGGTCCGGGACTCGGAAAAATGTATTCTCTGCCGGCGCTGCGTGCGGGTTTGCTCCGAAATCCAGGGTGTTCACAACCTGACCCAGATGCACCGCGGGTTTAATACCGTGGTCACTCCGGCTTTTGAAGCACCATTGATGGAATCAGTATGTATTGATTGCGGACAGTGTATCAATGTCTGCCCCACAGCCGCTTTTCTCGAGAAGAACTCCACGGATGAAGTCTGGGCCGCCCTGGCTGATCCTGCCAAGCATGTAGTAGTCCAGATCGCCCCCTCGATACGCGCGGCCATTGGCGAAGGCTTCGGCCTCCCGCCCGGCACTCCGGCCACCGGGCAGACCGTTACCGCGCTGCGGCGCCTGGGATTTGACACGGTCTTTGATACCAACTTCGGGGCGGACTTGACGATTGTGGAAGAGGCCCACGAATTCATGCGGCGTTTGGAGAAAAACGAGCGTTTGCCGCTGCTCACTTCCTGTTCCCCGGGCTGGATCAAATTCATGGAACATTTCTATCCGGAATTAATTCCTCATGCTTCCTCCTGCCGCTCTCCCATGATGATGCTCTCGGTGCTGACCAAAACCTACTATGCAGAAAAAAAATCCCTGGCTCCGGAAAACATTTATGTAGTTGGCGTCATGCCCTGCACCGCAAAAAAATTCGAGGCGAGGCGTCCTGAACATTACATGGAAAATCATCTGCCCTACACGGACGCAGTATTAACCACCCGTGAATTGATCTGGATGATCAAAGCCTACGGCCTGGACTTCACCCGGCTCTCGGCCGGGGATTTCGACCATCCCATGGGTGTCTCCTCGGGCGCGGGCGATATTTTTGGTACCACGGGCGGAGTCATGGAAGCCGCTTTGCGCACAGCAGTCGTAAAATTGACCGGCCGGCCGCTCACAGAGTTTAATTTCACACAGGTCAGGGCTACCGAAGGCCTCAGGGAAGCCTCTTTTGAAGTAAATGGCAAAGTACTCAATGTGGCCGTAGCCAATGGGCTTAATAACGCAAAAATCATCCTGGAAAAAGTCAAATCCGGCGAAAAGACCTTTCACATGATTGAGCTTATGGCTTGTCCCGGCGGCTGTATCGGCGGCGGCGGACAGCCTTACCCGCCTGACGGGCATTACATCCTGGATCCGGAAATCCTGAAGCTTCGCGCTTCTGCGCTGTATGCGATTGACGAAGGCAAAGAATTACGCCAATCGCATGAGAACCCTTACATAATTAAATTATATGATGAATATCTTAAACATCCGGGAAGCGAACTGGCGCATCGGCTTCTGCATACCCGCTACTTCCCTCGTTATCCAAAGGGGATTAAATGACAAATTCGACTCAGACCAACCTCTATCCTGAGATTATTGAGTTTATTGAGGAATGCCTGACCCGGGATCATCCGGAGAGCTACTTAATATCTATTCTGCACAAACTGCAGGGACGCCACGGCTATCTTACGCAGGAACACATGTACGAGGTCGCCCAGCGTTTGCAGGTGCCGGCTTCCGTGGTCAGCGGAGTATCCACTTTTTACCACTTTTTCCGGCTGGAGCCCCGGGGGCGCTATGCCATCTCTATCTGCCTGGGCACGGCCTGTTTTGTCAAAGGCGCGGATAAAATCCTGGAAGCTTTTCGCAAGGAACTCGGAATTGATATAGGGGAAACCACCAAAGACGGTCTTTTCTCCCTGGAAAACACGCGCTGCCTGGGAGTCTGCGGCCTGGCGCCGGTAGTAACCATTAATGATAAAGTTCACAGCCGGGTAACTCCCCAGCAGGTTCCGGACTTGATCAGCCGCGCCCTGGCGGAGGAACCATAAGGGGGCCTGCCCCTACGATAAAATACCTTTATGTCGAAAGTTGTAAGGGCGATAGAATTCGCCTGACTACTTTTTTTTATCCCCGGTTTGACAGCAACCCGTACACCCGTTGGGGGAACCGGCCGAAGCTTGGGAAGCCGCGCACGAACTCGGAGCGCAGGTCTTCTCTCCTTCCCGGCCCTGCCGTCGGCTGGCTGAGGGATGTTCATTGGAATAAAACCCTCCACCTTTTAAAATGAACCCGCTGCGCGATATCAGGCGCTGTATCGGCCCCTCGCCGCATTTCTCGCACTTCTCAGGCGATGGATCCGACATACCCTGCATACGCTCAAAGATTTCTCCGCAAGCCCCGCATTCATATTCATAAATTGGCATAGTAAAAATCCTCCCTTTAAAAAAAACGTCTTTTGAGACTGTGTCATAACCAGTTTTCAGAAGCATTCATCTTACTTTGTCATTCCGAACGTAGTGAGGAATCTCCACGAAAACGCTTAATTTAATAGGCCGTTTAGAGATTTCTCGGCCCGTCCTGGATGATTTAGTCCAGGGCTGCGCCTCGAAATGACAAACTTAGTGAAATTGCTCAAAAACAGATTTACTTCACAACCTCTTCAACCGGGGATTCTCCCGGTCCTTGGCGGACAAGACAAATTCACAGCCCAAATCCGGCCATTTTATTCCCATATCCGGATCATTCCAAATAATCCCCTTTTGGTGTTCGAGTGAGTAAAAATTCGTTACTTTGTATAGAACCTCGGTATCATCTTCCAGCGCACAAAAACCATGGGCAAAGCCGGGCGGTATATACATCATCCGCTTAAGCTCGGCATCCAATCTCTCGCCCACCCAGTGCCCAAAAGTCGCTGAAGCCCGCCGAATATCCACAGCCACGTCGAAAATCGCTCCCTTAATTACCCGGACAAGTTTCCCTTGAGCCCGGGGTTCAACTTGGTAATGGAGACCGCGCAGCGTCCCTCGCGCGGAACAGCTGTGATTATCCTGCACAAAGTCCACAGCTATGCCGTTCTCGGCGAAAATCTTTTGGTTATAACTCTCCAAAAAAAACCCGCGGGAATCCTTATTCAAATCAGGTTCAATTAATTTGACTTCCGGTATCCGGGCAGGTTTAAATCTCATTTAATCACAGCCACGCGAAAGCGTTTATGCAGTTTATGTCCGCTAACAATAATAAAGTAAACTCCGGAAGCCACGACCTCACCTTGAGGGTTACGGCCGTCCCAGGCCGGAATCTCTGCTCCTGGTTCCTGATCTTCCAGTATTTCTCTTACCAAGGTCCCGGAGGGATTAAAAACCCGAATGGTCACTTTTCCATGCAGGGCGGTTAAATACTGTATCTCTACCCTTTCGGCCAGCATGGGATTGAACCGGTTATGATTAATTTTAACCCGGCTGATAATTATCTCGGTGGGCGTAATAGTATAAGAGGATGTGGCCACGGGACTGAAAACCGGGGTGGCTGTCGGGGTAGGTGAAGGCGTAGCTGTAGCTGTAGCCGTAACCGTAGGAGTATCAGTAGGGGTAGACGCTGAAAAAGCCATGGTAGTCAACATGGTGGTCAACCCCATCACGAAAATGATAAAAAATACCTTTTTATTCATAAACTCACTCCTTTTCGACCCTATCTCTCATCAACCTATTTGGCGGGGTCATTCCGCGCCAACACCGCTTTTATTTCCCGGTTTAGTTTCTCAGGATCAAAGGGTTTGGTAAGAAAGGCCGCGGCTCCGGCGGCTAACCCCCGGTTAATATCCTCGGGTGAACTCTTTACCGTCAACATGATAACCGGTATATCGCGCGTTGCCGGATCGGCCTTCAATTGCTGGCAAATACTAAACCCATCCAATTCCGGCAGCATGATATCAAGAAGAATAAGATCAGGTTTATTATCTTTCAGGATTTCAAAAAGTTCCTTGCCATTACAGGCAGAAAAAACGGAATAATCTTCATACCCAAGTACTTTTTCAATTAAAGTTAGAATGTCCGCCTGGTCGTCAACTACCGCGATCTTTCTCTTCATAGCCCGGCCTTATTTTTTAAAATTAATCATAGGCACGGCCTCGCCGCCCATAACCGTTTCCGGCAATTTCCCATCCCATTTTTTAATCCACTCCAGAGATATAATATCCTTGGTAAGCTGCAGACGAATCAGGCGCTGCTTCTCCGCCTCGCCCTGGGCTGCCAGAATAACCGTGGCTTTATGCTGCTCCGCCTGCTTTTTCTTGTACTCAGCGGTCTTGATCTTCTGCTCCTCGATCTGCTTCTGCTCTACCACCCGGTTGAACTCCGCGGAAAAAGTAATATCCGTCAGGTTCACATCTTCCAGGATAATATCGTATTCCGCAAGTTTCTCCCGGAGAATTTCCGCAATTATGGCTTTTAATCTCGGACGCTCCACAATAATATTTTCCACCGGAAACTGAGCGGTTCCGGCTTTGACCGCTTCCTGGATGGAGGGTTCGATAACCTTGCGCTCAAAATCCGTGCCCACTTCCTGGTAAAGCTTAGCCACCTTCTGGGCATCCAGATGATAATTAACCACGGTTCTTAGATTCACTTCCTGCAAGTCCTTGGAAGCGCCGTCACTGGAACGTTCCAGCTTCTGGGTCTTGATATCAAATTTGATAACACTTTCAATGCCCGGAATTTTGAAATTCATGCCTTCCTGCATAACTTTATCCTGTACCCCGGTAAACCGCGAGAAAACCACGCCGCGCTCCCCGGCGCCGATAATTACAATGGGATTTAATACAAACAAAACCAGAATTACCGCACCTGCGATTATCATTCCGGAAATTCCTTTAAACGACTCCTTGTTAAACGGTTTTTTTACCTCGTACGGTTCCATGAAATAATCCTCCTTAATATTTTGGATTTCACCTCTATTGGCCGGTTATCATACCATACCTTGGCCCCAAGTCAACTTTAAATGGAATAGGGGCAACTGATTACTGATGTAGCGTAAGTGCTGTCTAGGAGTCTGTCGGACTTAAGTCATTCTCCCCCTTTTGTAAAGGGGGCAGGGGGGATTTAATCAATAAAACACC
>CBDUZI010000015.1:0-39656 GCA_965371665.1 uncultured bacterium | reverse complement strand
AAGGGGGAAGAGTGCTCAAAATTCATTTTTGTGCCTAAGTCCGACAGGCTCCTAGGATATTGTTTGCTGGCGGCCGGAGAAATGAAATCAGAAGCAGCCTTGGTTAATATTTACCGCTCAGTGGGTCCAAATAATACCACTGCCTTGGCCTCCGGCGGCGCGGCCAATACGCTCTCCATTTCAGGAACCACGGCCACCTTCGCATCGGCCCTGCCAAACCATGTGGGGGTAGGCGACGCAATGCAATATGATTCCGACGATAATGGTTCGATCGATAGTATTGCCTTTATTTATGCCTGTACCAGCGCTACCGTTTTTACGGTTAAAAATTCTGCTGGTAATTCTCCTGCCAGTACCTCCGTTGACCTGGACTGGTCGCTTTTCCGAGCTTATACTTCGCTCTCAAATGCTGAATCCGGTGACGAAAACTCCAGCCTGAATGCCGCCATAATAAACTTTGACGCCTGGTCCGGAGGCAAAGATCTCACAACTAGTGGTGAAGTCTGGAATATTGCGTGCTATGGGGATGCGGCCGACACTACTCCGGTCGTCTTTAACGGCTGGATCACTGCTTCCAGTGCTTACCTAAAAATCTACACGCCTTTTTTACCTTCCGAGGTCGGCCAAAGTCAGCGGCATGATGGCAAGTGGAATACCAATGCTTATCGGATGGAACTTGACAACAACACATGTTTGATCCTGGAAGCAGATCATTTTCTAGTGGAAGGCTTACAGTTCACGCTCTCCTCAATATCCAGCTCCAATAAATATGAAGTTTGGATTCACAATCCCGGTACTGCTGATATCAGCGTCTCGCATAATATCTTCCGTGGTCTAACCACCAACAAGAACAGACATTTTGGCATCACAGTTAATACCGCGGGGGATGGCGTGGCGCGGATCTGGAACAATCTGCTTTATAATTTTGAGCAGCAGGCGATCGCTGTTGTCGAGGGAATTAATATAGATGACACGGATTTTACAGCCTATATTTACAATAATACCGTCTACAACTGTTTCCGTGGTATAAGCCTCACTAATGGGACCGTAATTGCAAAAAACAATCTTACCCAGAGTTGTTTAGATGGTTTTTACGGCACTTTTGACGGCACTTCCGAGTACAATCTCTCTGATTTGGCCGGAGATGCGCCCGGTACAAATCCTAAACAGTCTGCCGTTAGTTTTGTGGATGCCGGGAACTTTGACTTTCACCTCGCTCCCAGTGACACCGGCGCCAGAAATTCCGGGGTTGATCTCTCAGGAGATACAAATCTCGCTGTTTGGGATGACATTGACAGCCATATCCGCGCTGGTATCTGGGATATCGGGGCTGACGAAGAGGTCACGTCTTATACGCCAACCTCTACCCCCACGCCGACCGACACTCCGGTTATAGCAACCCCAACGCCCACTGACACTCCGGTCATAGCAACCCCAACACACCGACCGACACTCCGGTCATAGCAACCCCAACACCGACCGACACTCCGGTTATAGCAACCCCAACGCCCACCGACACTCCGGTTATAGCAACCGCAACACCGACCATTGCCTATTCGCCTACGGTTACGCCAACCTCTACGCACTCGGTTACGCCCACCCCTCGATTCTCAGATGAATTGTTTTTTGAGACCCATTTAGAATCAAAAATCGTAACTCCGCATGGCCGGCAATTTCAAACCTTGCGCATCTTTTTTAAGTCTCGTGAACCAGAACAAAACATCCGGGCACGTATCTTTAACTTACATAACAAACCGGTGAAAGAGCTGAGGGTCCGAAACCTGGGAAACCAATATCTGGCGGAGTGGGATGGCCGGGACAATAATAATAAAATCAAGCAAGGAATTTATGTTTATCAGATCGAGATTGACAGGAAAACCTATAACGGCACCTTTGTGATTGCGAAATAGTATTTGGAATTCAATTTCCCCGCTCTGAAGAGACTGTGTCATAACACGAATTTTCGCACTTTTCCGTCATTCCGGCCTGTCCTGCCCGTCCTGGATGATTTGGTCCAGGGGATGGGTTAGTCCAGGGCTTTCGCCGGAATGACACCCTTAATAAGCTATTATGACACAGCCGCTTTCGCCGGTATGACAGCTGGTTAAGATGGTCTTTAAGAAGCGTTAGGGGCACCACACCAGCCCATGGTTTAATAATAAGTCCACCCACACCTCTTATCTCAGCTCAAAATTCAATCTTCAGTGTGATCCAGTGATCCCAGCCGTCAATCCGGTCCTGGATTGCGGCGTAATCCACTCTCAAAGCTGCCCGTGCCCATCCTATCCAGGGCACGCGCACTCCGCCGCCGGCTGAGATTTGCCCGTCATCATATCCTCCGCGAAGAAAGATAATATCCGCCCAGGCGTACTCCAGACCTGCCCGGGGCCGTGCCGCGCGGCTGCTGGTGCTCTGTTCCAGGTCCGCGCTGAATAACAAGCCATGGATCTCCCTTACGGTCATGCGATACGCGGCCCCCAGCTTGAAAACTACTGGAAACTGCTCCTTTAAACCGGTTGACCATTCCAGGCAGGTATAAACATCCCGCACAGCCAAGGCTGCGGTTAATCCGGGGAAACCGTTCCAGGCTATTCCTGCGTCAATGCCCCAACCAGCGGCATCTTCCTGGTCCAGTTGATGGTATAACCCTTTGGCTCCCAGTCCTAGATTGATATTCCGGCCAATCGGCATGCCAAAATCCAAACTATAGGCTCCCTCAACATTTGAAAAGAGATAATCCGGATTAAGTGAATCCGTAGAGCGCGCTTCTATATCATAAGTCGTTGCCATGCGGCGTATGGTAATACCAATAGTCCCTTCCGGACCAGCTCCTTCACTCCCGGATTTATTATCAACCGGAAATCCCCAGGCATTCAGGGGCAGCGCGTATGCTAACTGGGTATACTCTCCGTTCCCGGGAAAAACCGTATAAGTGGCCATAAACTCCTGGCGTTTTACCAGAGCCAGTCCGGCTGGATTCCAATAGGCTGCCGCGGCATCCCGGCATACGGCTGTGTATGCGCTTCCCATAGCCGCGGCGCGGGCATCCATCCCCACTTTCAGGAAGGCGCCGGGTTGTCCGGCCCCAAGGGCGGCGTTGGCCAAAACCGGACTGATTGCCAGGATCAATAAGAATATCCTTAAAAAATCCCCCCTCCCCCCCTTTTTTCTGTAAAGGGGGGGGGAACACCATGTAACTGCGCAACTTAATTTTGGTCTTGACCAGGATGGTTGATTATTCATAAATTTACCTCAATACCGCTATCACTTTGGTCCGGCTGGCCGGCCCGTTCTCCGTGGTAATCCGGTAAAAATAGGCCCCATTTGCTGCCAGTTCACCTGCTCCGTTGCGGCCGTCCCAAGCCTTGATATTTTTTCCGGCCATGGTTTCCGAGGCCGGGAAAACCCTCTCCCAAACCAGATCCCGTGAAACATCGTAAATTTTAATATCCACTTTCCGCGGTTCATCCAGCAGAAATACTATCTGCGTAGCCCCGTCCTGCCCGGGATTAAAAGGATTCGGATAATTGTAAACCGTAAGCTCCGGACGTTCAACCAATGGATTGCCGAGTGCGGCCAACAGATCAATCCGGCCCGAACCGGTTTCCTCATCCGCTCCGGCAGGCCCGATGTCCTGTGCCGTGGATTTAAGCTGGCTCTCGATCTGATCCACTGACCATTCGGGATGATTTCCCCAAATAACCAGGGCTGCGCCGGAAACCAGGGCCGCGGCCATGGAAGTTCCGGCTGTAATGGCATACTCGCCGGCTTCCGAGCCGCCCATAAAATCCGTTATCCAGCTGTTCTCATTCCAATAAGTGCTTAATATTCCGGTTTCCTTGGAAAAAGCTTCCTCCCCGGCTCCTCCGGGCGCAGATATATCTATATCCGGACCAAAGGTGGAGTACGAGGCTCTCTGATCCCAGGGATCCGTAGCCGCTATGGCAAGGGCCCGCGGGAACGCGGCGGGATAATGTTTTACATTATCTCCTGAATTTCCGGACGCCGCGATAACCAGGCAGTCATGCCCATAAGCATAATCAATCGCATCCTCGAGTACGCGGGGCGGTTCCGCCCCTTCCAAGGGCCCGCCCAGGGATAAATTTATGATGCGGGCGCCGGCGTCCACGGCCCAGATAATACCAGCCGCAATATCCGCGTCCGTTCCCTCTCCTTCCTGATTCAAAACCTTGATGGGTATAATCAGGCCTGACCATGAACATCCGCTGATGCCTAAATTATTATCAGTAATGGCCGCGATTATGCCAGCCACATGCGTCCCGTGGCCATTGTCATCCATACCGCTCCGGTTGGGGGGAGTATAATTTTCCTGGTTTACAATAGTAATTCCCGGCTTCAGGCGGTCTTTTAGATCCGGATGATCCAGATCAACTCCCGAATCCACTACTGCCGCTATTATCTCGTCCGCTCCCCGGCCGATGGACCAGGCAAAATTAGCATTGATTTTTGGCAGATGCCATTGCTGGTATTGCCTGGAATTTCGTTCCGGCCGGTAGTAAGGATCATCCGGCACTATTTCGTTTGCCAGGGCATAGCGCCAGTAATTCGGTTGGGCCCATTCCACGTCCTGATTTTTCTGCCAGTACCCGGCGCAAAGCTGCGGGGGCTGGCCGGCCGGAATCGGCATACGCTCGATTCCCAGACCGCGCACCTGGCCCCGGCTCTGCGCGGTTATCTTTTGGTCTGCTCCTGGTCTGAGCTTTACCAGGATTTCTGTGGCCGGGCGCGTTTTCGGCTGAGCCCTGGGAACTAATATCGGTTCTGAGGCCCAAAGCGGACGGGTGAATAGTAAAAAACAGATAAAGAGTAACCCTATAACTGTTAGTGTTTTTTGGGATATAATTTTTTTATGCATTAGTAAAATCTTCTTTCATTTTCTCTTGATTTCAGCAGTGTCATTCCGGCATGATCGTCACCCCGGAATGCCTAAATCCGGGGCGGAATCCAGGACACACACTGTATCTTCCTGGTTCCCGGCTTTCGCCGGGATGACAAACTAAGGCAAGTGCTAAAAAATGGTTGTCCCTCCGGTATGACAAGCTTAACTTATTTTTCCGCAACAGATACTATCTAATATATTACTCTTTCTTCTCCAGCACCAAACTTCCCTCTTTAACCCCGGCCAAAATTTTATCTCCCGGCTTATACTCCCCGGCTACCAGACGCTTGGCCAGGGGATCAGTCAGCAGGCGCTGGATGGCACGCTTAAGCGGACGCGCGCCGTAAACCGGATCATAACCCTGCTGCGCTATCAGGCAGACCGCCTCGGGCGTTAGGTCCAGGGATAAGCGTTTGTCCGCCAAACGCGTCTGCAGCCGGCTCACTTGTTGGCTAACAATATGTTCAATCAATTCCTCCGACAGCCGGTGGAAAACAATAATATCATCCAGCCGATTCAGGAATTCCGGTTTGAATTGAGCCTGCAGCTCGGCCATAACCGTTTTACGCACCTCGGTTTCCGATGCCCGGCTGAGCTGCGAAATAGTCTGGCCGCCCACATTGCTGGTTAAGATAATCAGGGTCTGGCGGAAATCCACGATTCTCCCCTGCCCATCGGTCAAGCGCCCGTCATCCAACACCTGCAACAAGATTGAAAATACCTCCGGATGGGCTTTTTCAATCTCATCAAAAAGAATCAGGCTGTAGGGCCGACGCCGGACTGCCTCCGTAAGCTGGCCGCCTTCTTCATAGCCGACATAACCGGGAGGCGCACCGATCAGGCGGGACACAGAATGCCTTTCCATATACTCGGACATATCAATGCGTATCATGGCCGATTCTTCGTCAAAGAGAAACTCGGTCAACGCCCGGGCCAGCTCGGTCTTACCCACGCCTGTCGGCCCCAAAAACATAAACGAACCCAAGGGCCGGTTGGGCTCCGCCAGGCCGGACCGGGCTCGGCGCACAGCGTCGGAAACCGCGCTCACCGCCTCGTCCTGGCCCACCACCCGCTCGCGCAGCTTTTCCTCCATAGCCAGCAGTTTGGTCATATCTCCTTCCAGCAATTTAGTAACTGGAATGCCGGTCCAGCGCGCCACTACCTCGGCTATATCTTCCTCATCCACACAATCTTTCAACAAGGAGTCGCCTTTCTGATCCGCGGCCAGAGCCTGCTCCGCTTTTTCTGATTGAGCCTTTAGCTCCCTCATCCGGCCATAACGTATCTCCGCCACGCGTTCGAGGTTTCCTTCGCGTTCCGCAGCTGCTTCCTCCTGCTTTAAGGCCTCCATCTGTTCCTGGACTCTCTGGATGGCCTCGATCTGCCGCTTCTCCTTCTGCCAACGTGCACGCAGATCATCCCGCTGTTTTATACGTTCCTGCAATTCTTGCTCCAGCGCCTGCGTGCGTGCCTGGTCAGCTTCGCTCTTTTCGCGCTTCAGGGCTTCGCGCTCTATTTCCAACTGCCGGACTCTCCGCTCAACCTCATCCAACTCCGTCGGCAGGCTGTCAATCTCGGTCCGCAGACGCGCGGATGCTTCATCCATCAGATCAATCGCTTTATCCGGCAGAAATCGTCCGGAGATGTACCGGTGGGAAAGTTCGGCCGCGGCTATCAGCGCGGCATCGCGGATCTTGATTCCATGATGCACTTCATAGCGCTCGCGCAATCCCCGCAGAATGGAGACCGTATCCGTGACCGAGGGTTCGGGGACATATACTATTTGAAACCGCCGTTCCAGGGCCGCATCCTTTTCGATATGCTTTCTGTATTCATCCAGGGTCGTGGCCCCGACACAGCGCAATTCACCCCTGGCCAGAGCGGGTTTAAGCATATTCGAGGCGTCAATCGCGCCCTCGGCCGCGCCGGCGCCTACCAGGGTATGCAGCTCGTCAATGAAAAGTATAACCTGCCCGGCCGCGCTCTCGATTTCTTTTAAAACCGCTTTCAAGCGGTCCTCAAATTCTCCCCGGTACTTAGCTCCGGCCAACAGCGCTCCCATATCCAGGGATAAAACCTTTTTTTGCTTCAAGCCTTCGGGCACATCCTTGGCCACAATCCTCTGGGCCAGGCCCTCGGCAATCGCGGTTTTGCCCACGCCCGGCTCACCGATTAGCACCGGATTATTCTTGGTTCGGCGTGAAAGCACCTGGATCACCCGGCGGATTTCCTGGTCCCGGCCGATTACCGGATCCAGCTTGCCGCTGCGCGCCATCTCGGTCAGGTCCCGGCAATAGCGCTTCAAGGCCTGGTATTTACCCTCAGGCGCGGGATCAGTCACGCGATGGCTTCCCCGGATTTCCTGCAGACCGCGCATTACAGCCTCGTCTTTTACGCCAGCCGCCTTCAAGGTTTTCCCGGCTTCGCCCTGATCCTGGGCCAGAGCCAGTAAAAGATGTTCAGTAGATAGATACTCATCCTGGAGTTCCTGGGCTTTTTTCCAGGCCGTATCCAAAAGCGTGGTAAATTCCCGGCCGGCTGCCGGCTGGGCCGCGGCCCCGGTCACCTGGGGAAGGCGTTTAAGTCCGGCCTCTGTCATCTTGACCAAAGTTGGGGCGTCCTGCCCCAGCTTGGCCAGCAGGGATTGGATCACGCCCCCCTCTTCCTGCAACAGCGCTAAAAGCAGATGCATTGGGGTCATTTCCGGATTTCCGCGCTCCTGGGCTATTTCGATGGCCCTTTGTAGAGCCTCCTGGCTTTTTACGGTAAATTTGTCATAGCGCATAAATAATATCACCTTTTATATGCGACCTGGAAAACAAAACCACGCACGGAATAGTAGGGGCGTTTAATTAAACGCCCCTACTACTGCAAAGCTACTCACCCTCGTGATTCTTCCATACTCTCAACATTCCAACCCCGGTATCGCACGGTTCAACTCTCCATTCGCTAAAACCCGCGGGCAGAAGCAGCACATTCCCTCGCTCCAGTTTTTCCTCTCCCTGGGGGTAAACCAGCTGTCCTTGCCCCTGGGTTATGATTAGAATCTGGAATCCCCTGGCTACCGGGCCGGGGGTTAATTTTTTCAGGTCTAAATGTTCAACTTTAAAGTGAGTATCCGATACGAGATTCCGCGCACTTTTTTCGGCACACGGCTCTTGGCCCTCTTCTACCCGGCCGTTGGATATATCCGTAAAATCCATGACCCGCAAGGCTTGTTCCACATGCAGCTCGCGCTTGCGCCCCTGACTGTCACAACGGTCATAATCATATACCCGGAAAGTAAGGTCGGAATTTTGCTGGATTTCCGCCAGCAGTATATCCGGGCCTATGCCGTGTACCCGGCCGGCCGGGATAAAATAGGCCTCCCCGGCTTGTACGCGGCTGTGATTAAGCAGGCTTTCAAACCTCTTTTGATCAATCGCCTCGCGTACGGATTCAGGGGTTTGGGCGGATTTGAACCCGATTAAAAGTTCAGCCCGAGACCCGGCTTCCATAACATACCACATCTCGGTCTTGCCCGTATCCCAGGCATGATGCTTCCGGGCATACTCATCCGGAGGATGCACTTGCAAAGAGAGACGGTCAGCCGTGCTGATAAATTTTATGAGCAAAGGAAACCGCTGGTCCGGCTTGGCGCCCGGACCCAGCATGGTTTCCGGATGCACTGCGATCAGCTCGCGCAGAGAGCGTCCGGCCAGAGGACCGTTAGCCGCCCGGCTGCTCTCCCCGTTCCGGTCCGTAATCTCCCATGACTCGCCAATGCGGGCTTGCTCCGGCATTGCCCGTCCCAGACAGTGGTTAAATTTTTGGCTGTCTCCCCAGATTCTTTCTTTATATACAGGGATAAAACGTAGAGGGTAATTCGGTGCTGGCAGCATTAATTTCCTCTCCCGGACTGGTAGTATCTGTTGCGGTAGTGTGTTTTATGAAAAGGATTGTCATACCCGAATGATCTTATCGGGTATCCAGTGACTTTTAAGCCCTTGAAAATCAAAACCGCTGGATTCCCGCTAAAGGCATGCGGGAATGACATAACTCCAGTAATATGAAAAAAGCTTTACGCAACAGGAACTAATTAATCCGGATTGTAACATGGGCAGCAGGAAAGGACAATCGCTTTAAACCGGCCGGTCCCCTAACCCATTATCTCTCCGCCCCAAAGCATTTTTAAAAAATCCTGATAATGAACGATAAATATTCCATCCTGCGTTTTTCGATTTTGTTTTTCCAGGCAAACAACCATCATTTTTTTTACTGAGGGATGGTCTTGTTTAAATTGCTGTAATCCTTTTATATCCCTGGAAGTAATCGTTGCTTTTCCTTTTGCCTCAATCGCGATTTCTCCGGTACCGAGAATAAAATCCACCTCCACGCCCGTAGTCAGACGCCAATAAGAAACATCATAATATTTTCCGCTATATCTGCTGTGTATGGACAATTCATGAAATAACCAGTTCTCAAAGGCTTTCCCAAACAGCTCTGAGCCCTGCTTAATTTCTCCCCTCCGCGCAAGATGGTTTACCACACCAACATCACGAAAATAAAACTTGGGGGCATGTAGGGTGCGTCGTTTGGCGCGCAAAGTAAAAGCCGGAAGAAAAGCGCCCAACAATGTATCCACCAGGATACTATAATGATCGCGCACGGTTGAAACTGAACTACCGCATTCTCTGGAAATATTGGAAAGATTGATTATTTCAGTATCACCTATGGCCGCCACTCTGAGAAAATTCGAGAAAATTGGGAGATTTCTAATCAGTCCTTCCTGGAGGATTTCTTCCCGCAAGTAATCTTCAACATAACTTCTAATTGCCAGGAGAAAATCCCTGCTTTGATAGTGGTTGGGCAAAAATCCGGTATTTAGCATTCGTTTTAAATTAAAATTTTTTCCGATTTCCATTGCTGAAAGTCCCAGAAGTTCATAACGTAATGCTCTGCCGCCGAGTAAATTTGCGTGTCCCCGCCGGATCTTTCTGGCGCTGGAGCCGCATAAAATAAATACTTGATTTGATTCCTGGATTAGATAATGCACTTCATCCAGCAATACCGGGGCCTTTTGGATTTCATCAATCACGACTAATCCGGCGGGAGAAAACGATGCAATTTCCTCTCTCAGAACAGCCGGCCTCTGCAGATAGCGCAGTAAAACCTCGTTTTTTAACAAATCAATCCGAAAGGCGTTGGGATATTGTTTCTTTAGAAGCGTTGTTTTGCCGGTTTGCCGCGGCCCCCATAAAAACAAGCTTTTCTTGGGTTTCTCCGGCAAGCCAAGTAATCTCGTGAACATTTTTGTCTCCACCCTAAATATTCATGCTATTTTATATCGCCACTACATATTATCACATAGACGTTTTTTTGTCAAACCGGGGAGTGCGAAAAAAAAAAGGAAGGCAGTGGTTTTACCTGGATGTACGTACATATACATAGGCATCAGGGAAGGACACTCTCTTGGCATGCAGACTCCTAGGAGCCTGTCGGACTTTAATCCCCCTCCATCCCCTTTTTTAAAAAGGGGGAAGTTATATAAAAATGCAATTTAATCCGCAGATTAGCTTTTTCAACGCTGTTAAGTCCGACAGCCTCCTGGCAAAGCAAAAAAACCCGCTGTATCTGCAAAGACTTTCATCATCCAAATGCCTCATCAAGATATATGTGCGCGCCTCCGGGTTCCGGCTATTTTTGATTATGCCATGGCCGGGCGTCTAAAAAACCGGCTTAACTTAGGCCGCCCATATCGCCTGGAGTATCTTGCCAGGCGCCGGCATGGGTATGGCTTCGCCATCCATGTAAAGGAAATCGTAATGTTTATTGAAAAGCATTTGTGCCAGCAAGAACTTTTTCTCCAGGAGCTCAGCCGGAATGTTGATAACCCTTAAGCCGGCTTCGGTCCGGATCTGGATTGTTTCCTGGTTTCCAGGTCCCAGCAAGGATAACACCTCCAACACGCCGGTCCGGTATGCTTCACCAACATCTTTCCGGTCCAGCTCCCCAAGAAGCATATGAATCATTTTTACAAGGAGGTAGGAGCTGTATTTTGTATCCATCTGTTGCAGCGCCATCTGGTACCTGCGCGCAAACATCATATCAGCTATCAATCTGTCCAGTTCCATAATCCGCGCCTGATCTTTTTCAGAGAGCGCGGTTTTCAGCAAAAGCGTTGCCTGTTCTGCTCGGCTGGCGCTTAATACTTCCCCGGCTTCTTCCCGCGATATGGTAAGATTTTTAAACAGCCTTGTATCCAGCCCCTCCTCCCGCATCTCTGCCTGATGCATCATATAAGCATACTTGGCAAAATGCCAGGATACTGATTCCATTTTAATAAATTCATTGACCAGCCTTAACAATTCAGGCTGAAGGCTGTCCATATCTATTTTGCGCCATCTTAAAAAAGCGTTGAAAAGCGGAAGCTTTCCCAGGGAAGCCTTGATCCAGAGCAAAAGATTCAGAGATACTTTCAGGGAATCCGGGATCTCAGAGGGTTTGCTCTTCAAATCCTCCAGCTTTATCCCTTCATCCGTAAGCCGCTGGAGATCCGCCAATTGCTGGTGCAATAGCGGATCTTTCCCGGCCTTGTCGCCGACATTGCCGGTTATAATCCTGGCCATTAGGCGCAAGGCCTTGATAAAAGAGGGATGCGTCATAACCTGGAAAATAGGCAGACGCTGGGGCTTGAACTCTTCTTCCAGGGAAATACGGCGTCCAAGTTTTCCCAGGGCACGCAGGATTAACCTCCCGGCTGCCAATCCCAGTACGACCATGGAGAAGGTTCTAACCAAGCCACTGCTCTCCTCGAATTTGGTCGTCTCAAGCTCGGGCAATCTTTTTCCCACAGAGTCCGCTTCCCTCTCCGCGGCCGTCCGCGTATCTTGCTTAAAATAGAAGACTGATTCCAGAAATGTTTTTACCCCCTTCCACGGAGTGCCATGCCTGTCCTCTCCGCGTCCCAGTACTAAAACCCGGTTAAGGGAAGATAAGTCATCCACAACGGCCATATACTGCTCAGTAGTAAGATTCCTTTTAACCAAATCTTCCAACGCGGATTTACCCGGCGTTTCAATTCTTAATTGCTTATTAACTATATCTTCAAGCCCCTCGATAATCCCTGCCTCATTAAGCATGTTATCCACAGACCCTAAACTTATGGGACTCACTCCCATTTCGCCCGCAGTTGTTGCCAGACTCCTCAAACTAACATCCGAAAACTTTAACCCCCAACCAACATCGGAATATACCACAATTGGTCCCTTCTTTAAAACCTGGTCAACCTGCTTTACTATTGCGCGGGCTTTAAGATCAAACACCAGCGGAACTGCCTCAGCGCCTTGCTTAAAAGCCTGCTGCGCCAGGTTTTGCTGTTCTGCCAGAAGCTGCTGCAACTGCTCGCGTCCCTGCCCGGTTAAGCACAGGCCTCTTAAATCCTGTAAATGCCCATACATCTGCTCAGCCGCCTGTGTTTGTGCCCGCAGGTCGGCGGCTATCTGGGCGGATAAAGTCCCGGTTCGCAAAACCTGTTCCAAGGCCTGCCTGATCTGAGATTCGAGGTTTGGAACGAGAGATGAGACAGCCGGGTAATTACCCGCGCCTAGCAGGGAAATCATGCCTGAGAATTGTTCTGCAATATTCCCGCGCGTACTATCATCCATATATTCCTGGCCTGCCAAAAACAGCCCTTGCAGCCCGGAAACCATGCTGCCAATAATGACAGACTGCAGGAGCGCGGTGTTTTCAATATTTACCAGACCCTGGACAGGTTGGGGTAAGTAAAGCTTACCCAAGAGGGCTTGGTATTTCTGCGCCTGCGCAGGGGTAAGGAGTATGTAATTATCCATATCCTTGCCATTAATTAATCCTGGCTTTAATGCCTCACTCATTATTATAACTTCCTGCACTTCTCTTGAATCACGCGTGCCTTCATTCATGGCGTTCATATCTATGGCTGTCAGGTCCGCCGGCACTGCGGTCTGTCCATTGGAAAGTTGTACCACCTGGACTGGATAATCCCCTCTGGACGGCGTTAGCACAACCACGCCATTTTTAATTTCATTCGGCAAACCAATAAGCAAGCCGGTTTTTTTAAACATAGACAAAGTTGTGATTTGCACCGCATTTTGAAATTTGTTCCAATTCTCCGCAGCCGCAGTATCGTCTTGATTGGCCTGCAGGTCAACCAACACATTCAACGCATTAGCCAGGGCCGCGTCATTAGTATAAACGTGGGGCGGAGGCTGCGGATCGACCAGCCAGCGCTGGAAAATTCCGGGCAGCAATCCCTCGGCGCGTGAAAATGCCAGGGCCTCATTGGCCGCACCCAGGGCGGCGGGGGTGGAGGGGGTGGCTGGCTGGATTGCAGGCGTGATGGGGGCCGCGGGGGCGGAGGGGGAGCTTGGTGCAGCGGGCGTGGAGGACGCAGCGGTTATCTCTCCACCTTCAGTCCCTGCTCTGACCAAGGAGGCCATAGCTCTTTGTCCGCTAGATTCTTTCTTTAGAACACTCTTTAAATCGCCTGCGTTTGTAGTTTCAATGTACGGTATTACCAAATCAAACTTTGTCTCTTCCATGATTTCTTCATCAGGCAGGATGGGTTGAACAAGTTTCGGCTTTCCAGAAGTTCTTAGATTTAACCCAAATGAAACAGTTTTTGCTCCAAAATGTGGCGTTTGGGCTTTTCCGGTTTGTATAGTTTGTGGCAACGCAGGTATGTCATCTACAACCCCGGCCCCCATATCATATTCAGGAGTTATTCCCTTTGGAACTTCGGCGCTCCCAGTTTCGTCTGGGTTTGGGATTAAACCTATTGCGTCCGGATTTAGTCCCAGTGATCGCATAGAGTTTATCTTGAATATATTTTGTAAGGCCCTGGCAGAAGCTATCTTGGCTGATAATTCAAATCTCCATTTAGGCCAGAAAGGATGCTCGCCCAAGTCTTTGAAATGCCGCAATTCATGTATTAAATAAGCTTCAGCCATCACCCGTGGCAGAAGCAAAAATATTGGATGTATGTAAATCTTCTGGTCCTCAATATACAAAGGCGCAAATCCCCGCCAGAAAAACTGTTGAATAATATTCCCTTCTTTTGGCCTGAGTTCCAAATTTGATTTATCATAAGAATATTCTGTGCAGCGGGAAAGAATCCAGGAATTTCTCTTTATCCACGTATTTCCGTAACTGCCATCGGCTGTATTCCACTCCTTTAAATTGCGCTCAAGCGCCTCCGGTTTGATTCGTCCCAGAGCCTCAAAATAACCTATTTGAATAATTCTATATATTAAATACGTTCCGGCCGCGAAAAATCCCAATAGATAAGAATGCACCAGCCAAGCCATTATTGTTCCGCCAAGTACTGCGAAAAACAAGGAATTAATAAATGAAAAATTAATATTTAGTTTTAATGGCCCGGCTGGTATCTGACTGGCAGCCAGTGAGCGGCTTGCCTTATATAAGGCGGTCTCGGGTATCTTGGCTGTAACCGGAAAACTTAAAATATTGCGGCCGCGTTTTTCTAAATGGTTTTTAAATTGCTCAAAAGCCTGTTCTTCCTCGGGGCTTAGCTCTTCTGCAAACAATTCCACTATCTGTCGTGCCTCTGGATCGTCAAGGAAGCCTTCTTCCAATGATTTTTTTAATAAAAATAGGGCACATTTATCGCACCAGGTTTCAATAAAGTACTGCCAGGGCATTAACTCCTCATCATTTCCTCCTATAGCCTTAAGCATACCCTTGACAATGAATACTCCGGGATTCTGCTTTAATAACTGGGAAAAATAAGTCATCCAGTTAATGCCTGTCTCTCCACTCGGCATTGGTATGGCATAAATAAGTTCATGCACAGCAGCATGCGCCGCCTCATGGAATGGGGCCAAATGTCGCATAATATTCAAGCCCAATGCCTGCTTTTGTTCTGCGCTCATGTTTGCTATGGCCGGCATACCCTTTTCAACAATTGGCACCACTTCTTGCGAGGTGTAAAACTCGAGCATGGCGGCGTTTTCCGGTGTCATGCTTGATAGACTGTGGTCCCACTTATTCATACCTTCTTCCCATTGATTTCTGAACCTCTCTAGTAAAGCGTGTGGGTCATAATCCTCTGCCGCATTGCGAGACTGAAAAAGCCCTTTCTTCGGACGGACAACAACAACAGACACGGCCAGCCGAACTAAATTGTCTATTACCTCAGGCAATATATCAACTGTAGCCAGAGTGATGGCTTGCAAATCCTCGGGTTTAAAGGATATAATTCGCGCTAATCGGGATTCTAGATTCCCCAATCCCAACTTCTTCAATAATTCCCTCATTCGTGCCATATCCACTCGGCGAACAATGTCATCATAACCTTCCACTGGCAGGTCCTCCCATCTCTCCACTATGTTTCCCAGGAGGGCCTCGGTGCTTTTTCTAATCTTTTCTTTTAATTCTTGTGCAAAAAGATCATCTGGAGTGGTTCCATAAAGATTTCTAAAAGTTGGCTCTTTAGTATCTGGTTTTTTATGTGCTGCAGTTGAGACTTGTCCAACCAGGAAAAGCATTCCGGCAAAAAGCCCAAGTCCAATATTCCCTATAGAGCTAATAACCATGGTATTTAGATAAGTTAAGAGATCCGACAGTCTTCCCGGAATCGCAGCCGCATCATGCGCATAGACGGTCAGTTCCTGGAATATAGGAAGGGATAAGACTTGCTGGGCGCTCGCAGTGATTCCCTGAAGGAAAATATTCGGGGCCGGGGTTCCAACGCCCAGGGTATTTATGGCCTCGGCCGAGACTGTACCCGTAGCAAAAGCCAATAGGGTTAAAGGCAACAGAATAGCTGAAAGAACAATGGCCCGCTTGAATAATGCCGGATTGGTTTGCGGGAGTTGCACCAGGGTTTTAAAATGTGCAGCTGTCCACCAGATGCCCAGCCAGGCCAGGCCGATCCCGGCTGCCGCGGCCGCTACCGGGGCCGCCACAATCGGCAGAAAAGACGAGAGCACAAGCGCGATTAAGCCCATGCCCAACAGGCCCATGCTCAGGATGCGCACGTTGCTGGAAGCAAGCACACTGGTTTGCCCGGCTGTCCTCGCCGCGTCCCCTTGTAAAATCTTCATATCCTTCCGGCTTAAACGCAATATCATGGAATTCGCGCCTTGAGGGGTAATCTGGATAAGGTTATTTTTTATGCGTTTGAGCGAGAGATTGCCCCACTCGAGAGTGGAGCTCTTATGGGCTTGTATCCGCGTTACCGCTTCCTGCATAAAGCTCATGGCTGAGACAAATAAGGCACGAAAACCGGGCAGTCCCAAGTGGTTTACAGGAGGGATGGCTGAGACTCCTGCCTCCAATTGGGCCATCACTCTCTCCAATTCCGTAGGCTGATCCGGGTATCTTAGCAAATCAAAATAATTATCCGCCAGCCCGGCCTTTTCCATATGCGGGCGCAGGGAAACATAGGAACATCCCCGGTTCCGGATAAGTTCAATAATCGCCGGGGTATGGAAACCGCCGGTAACCAGTATCACCCGGTTCTCGCCCCGGTCGCGGGCGCGCCTGGCCGTGTTCTCCAGAAGCGCGTGGTTGCGCTGCTCGGCCATTTCATAAAATTTCAGGGCTTTCCCCACCGCCTCCTCAAGCGCTTCTATCTCTTCTTCCGCAGTATAACGGCTCTCTTCGGGCAGGAGCTGCAAAAGCTTTAAAACCCCGGGCAGGGAGATTTCCCTGGTCTGCTTTTGGTAGGCCAGAATATCTTTGCGCGAGGCGGCTACGCTGACAATCCGTTCCACGATCTCCACGAATTGCCGGTGCCTAAGCAGACGTTTTTCATTGGCAGTCCTGGCCAGTCTTCCGTAAATTTGATTTTCCAGATAGCGGTCCTGGGTTTCCTGGTCATGAAAATCCAGCCGGCCCCCGCCTCTAAAGAGCAGCGCCGGGGGCAGAAGCGTGATCTTCAAGCCGCGGGCCTCCCGGATCAAATGATGGTGATAGGCTTCCACATCCAGGTCGCCGCGCATAAAAGCCCGGTGTCTTTGCTCAAAAGCCAGTAGTTCCCGGTTGTAGCGCTGGTTTTCCAGCAGTTCCAGTTGATCCAGCAATTCAAGAATCAGCCCGCGGTTTTCCTCCGTGCCAAAGTCCTGAATCAGCTCTATACTTTCATCATAAAGCTGCGGATCTTCGGCTCCAAAAAGTTCTATGGCCGGAGAATCACAGATAGCCAGGCAATCAGCGCCGGTCAGCTTTCCTTCGCGCATGAAATAATCCGCTACTGCCCGTTTGATCGCGGAATCCGGCAGCAGGGCCAGCTCCATGGTGGGAATAATGCCGGTCGCGCCCTCGACGGCCACTAATTTTAATTCCGAATGCCTGCCCATCAGGTGATTAAGCATGCTCCGGATATTGGACTGGATTTCATAATTGCAATGCAGGTCCTGCACCAGGATAAAGGTTAAATCCCCGGGCGCAAAACCAGCTTCCACGGTCTTGCCCAGATTAGGCGGGATCCGGTATTCCGCGGCCAGTCTTTTATCGTGAGGCCCAAAAAGACGGGTCTTGGCTGATCCGTCGTTCTCATAGGTTTTAATATCAAAAGCCCAGCTTATGGTTGGCACCAGGAAGCACAGGCTGATTAACATGGCCACGCTGCGCGTAATTAAGCTGCGCCGGGGCGCGTGCCATTGCGACAGGCTGGTTATATTATTAATATTGAAGAAAGATAGATTAAACATATGTCATACTCCTCTGATGATGGAATATATTATAACTAGTTTCTGTTGCGGGAAGATCAATTTTAATTCTTTATGGTTTTGTCATTCCCGCATGCCTTTAGCGGGAATCCAGCGGCTTTGATTTTCAAAGGCTTAAAAGTCACTAGATACCCGATAAGATCGTTCGGGTATGACAACCCTTTTATAAAAACACGCCTTTTCAACAGATATTATCTAAAGATTTATCACCATTAACTCCCGGCGTATAATATGTTAATATTATATCATATATTCGTGCTTGTTGCAAATTGGAGCAAAATATATTTTTAGGCAGCGTTTTCTACTGTCAAAATCTGCTGTTTTGGCTTAATTTGCATAGGCGTGCCATCCTCCATTACCGGCGTTACCGGCAACCTTTGGAAGCGCCTCCATAGCGAAGGCTGCTTGAAAATCATGGCCGGTATACTCACGGTTTTTACTTCTCCCATAATTTCTATTTGAATTTTCCGTTTTTCACCCGGCATAGCCTCTAATATTGTTAAAACATCCCCTACTGCTCCCGGATCAACAGCCATAACAAGGTTCATAACTCTTAATAGTCCAAGAATCACAATTGCCTGTGCCCGGGGCCATTCCCGGGCTGACTGAAGGTTTTTGCCCACCCAGTCGCTCTTCATCACTGAATTAACCCAGGGCGAGGTAAAACGCGGGCCCATATTCACCTGGTAGGCAAAGTATTTATTCGGCATCAGAGAAGCAACAACAGAAACTCCGGTCCGGACTGCCGCTTCTGTGTTTAGAATTCCTCCCAACAGGAAACCCGCCCCGGCCCACAGGCCGGATGAAATTCCTGTTGTCACATATCCACCCGCGCTGGATAAAAACCTCGCTGCTTTCCAGCTCTCAGCCTGGTTGAACGCCCCGGTTATGAATCGGCTTTCCCGGAGAGCCGGTTGAGGCTCTATGCCCAGTCTTTGCCAGTCGTCGATTGTTTTAAGAATCTTAGAAATGGTTACGCCCGTGATGGAAATTCCTTCAGGAATCACCTCATCGACTTTCTCGACTCCCTTGGCCTTGGCAATCTTTCTGATTTCACCCGCCAGGTTGACAAAGCGGGTATCTTTCAAGGGAACGGTTATATGCGTTGACACTCCCAGACCACTGGCAAACTGGATCAGTTTTTGGTAGACGGCTATTACTTGCTCTCTTCCGGGATGGAAACCCAGCCAGGGATTGAACTGAGGGCCAGATATTTCCAGCCTAATCTTGCTCTCTTTCACCAGGGTCTGCATAACCCCGGTTTGCAAAGCTGAATAAAATTCCGGCATCAAGCGTTCGGGATTACCGGCGTCCTGGCTGCCGAGTCTAAATATCTCTTCCTTATTAATAATAGCCCGGATCAGCCGGGCCAGCGGGGAATTGCCTAATTTTAAGTCTTCCAGGGATTTCCCGGCATTAATCTCCGTTGCCAGGTTTTCTCCCTCCCAAAAGTCTTTAGCCAGGGCCAGTACCCGCTCCGCGGGAGAACCTGCAACAAACGCGAGCCGGCCGTTATGATAAGCCATGCCGGCCAAAGCCAGGCGGGCCGGCGTGCCGACAAACTTTTCCAGACCCGGACGGCCGGCTTTGGTTTCTTCCTGGGCCAGTTCAATAATTCTTCTTAAATCCCCCTCTAAATAATAATTACCCACCAGCGGGACCCGGGCGCTATAACCCTGTTGCCCTGACCAGGCCAGAGCTTTCTGAATAATGTCATCCTGCTCGATACGCAGGTCAATCACGGATTCTTCTCCCGTGCCCGCGCCAAACCATCCTGCTACCCGCTGCCGGATGTTCATCGGCAAATTCGCCAAGTAAGCCACCATTCCGGCAGTCCCTTTTTTTTCGGTCCGGCCCGTTATCTTGTCCGGGCTTAAATCCAGGATTCTCGCGCTGTGCTGTTCCATATCCGCTGATGAGATAAACTGCATCACAACATCGTTCTCTAACTTGACTTCATCTGCTATCAACAACTCGGGATAATGCGTTATCACTCCGGCCGGGCGCAGGACAATGTAAAAATCTTGCCCTTTAATCTGAAAAGTATATATATCTTTCCCGGGATGGGAATAATTTTCACGGAACTCCAAACGCATCTTCATGCTTCCCGGCAGAATCCCCATTAAAGCCCGGCTCCCGGCTAAGGCCGCGGCATAAACTTTATTCACTTCCTCAGTTCTTGCCAAGGCAGCGGCCCCTTTTAATTTTTCTTCCAGCCTGACAAACAAATACAGCATGGCTTCCTTTACCAGCATAAAGTGCCTCTGGAAATCCACCCGGTTAAAGCCGGTGGAAGGTGCAAAAAGCTTTTCTTTCCTGGCCAGAAGCAGATCCAGGGATGTGCGTTTATTGCGAATCAGGGAAAAGTAGGGATTGGGCGCGTCGATCCGGGTAATGCGCGGTTTAATTGCTATGTAGGAGACCTGGTTTTCACGCAGGGCCTGCTCGACATGCGCGGCATGAAAACCACCGGTAATCAGCACTGCCAGCCCTTGCCCACGGCTCTGCATGTGACTGAGCAGATTTTGCACAAAGGCCGAGGAACGCCGGTCCGCGACTTTATAAAAATCCGCGGCCTGGGCCAGGAATTCGTCCAGCCGCAGGATCCCGGCATCAATATCCGGCTCAATCACATAACGGTAACAAACCTCTTCCAGGAAACGGAGTATCGCGGCTGCGGAAAACTCTTTACGATGAGTGCGGAAATACTTTAAATCCTTCTCCGTGGCGCTGATATTAACCATGCTCTCCATCACCTTGAGCAGGTAAAGATAGTGATCCAGTTGCCGCTGATCCGGCGAAGTATAGAGCTTGCGGCGCAGTCCCCGGTCCAGAGCCTCGGCATCTTCCAGCAGGCGCTCGTAATCAAGCGTAGTGCTGAGCGGCAACTGGTGATTCACGGCATAGAGCGTTAACGCCGTAAAGGGCACAGTTTCTATTCCCTGCTTCCGGGCCTCGCCCAGGAGAAAATCACAGTAATTTTCAAGAGTAACATTTTCGTAATCATATTCCTCCCGCTTATGATCCAGCTTAGCCAGGCCCATATTGTAAAGCGGCTTCTTGAGGCGCACCAGGGCGTCCCGGATGTCTTCGCAATAGCCCTGGCTTTCTTCATTCAGAAAATTCAGCAGGGATTTCTTGTTCGCCTGGTACAAAACCTGGTCCTCAATGCCTTCCAGGACCAGGAGTTTATCACCCGTGCCGGCCTGGTACTCGGCTCCGGTAATCAGGCCTTGTCGCATGAAGTATTGCCCTATATCTATTTTGACTTTTTTTATAGGAAAGGCCGAGAGCAGGGAAACATCCACTTTTTCGCTGTCGCCTTCCACGCCGATCAGGCGGAGTTGGTTGCGCTCGGCCAGCCGGCGGATAATGGCCGCAATGTTGCTCTGGACTTCATAGTTGCAGTGCAAATCCTGAATATACACCACAGTATATTTGGAAGCGCTTTTATGACAGCCGGTTATTATCCCGCATTTCTCCGGAATTTTAATGACCGCGCCGTTGGCCTTTAAAGATTCCCGGACCGCCGCAGCTTCCGCGCCGGCCGCGTAAACCCGGCTATCAAAAACAAAAGAGGTATAGGGAAAAATGAAACAAAAAAACATCAGAAAGGAGATGACTTTTATCCGGGTTTTTCTCCGGCCGCTCTGCCAGGCATTTAAACTTGGCATTTTAAACCAACTCCTTTCTGAAATAATGGACACTAGGAGCCTGAGCAATTAGTACGTTTTGTCATTCCGGCATGCTTTCAGCCGGAATCCATGAGTTTTTCAATGCTTATAAAATAATGCTTTTCTGGATTCCCGCCGGTCCTGGATGGTTTAGTCCAGGGATAAGAACATTCGGGAATGACAACCTAAAAACCGACTAAATGCTCAAGCTCCCAGGAGTCTGTCGGGCTTTAGTCATTCTCCCCCTTTTTCAAAGGGGGAAGAGTGCTCAAAATTCGATTTTGTACTTAAGTCCGACAGTCTCCTAATATATAAATTTTAGTATATCACAAAACAGCAAACAAGGCAAGCGTATTGTTTTAAAACTCTCTTTTTTATTGTGTTTTAAATAAGGGGTTTTATGGTGCGCTTTGTTTTTAGGCCGTTTTTATTATTTGTAAAATCCCCCTATCCCTCTTTTCCAAAGGGGGAACTCAATGAAAATAAAAAAGCCCGGCTCCTGTTATTTCATTATTTCAGGAACCGGGCTTTTTTGTTTGAAAAGATCAGACCGCGCCGCCGGGCAAATTGATTTTCATCGGCTTCTTGATAGGCGCTAACTTCAGATTGATTGATATGCCCATGCCTTTTAGGTTCTCGATGATACGGACGATCTTACTGTCATAAGTCAGGGTCCTGGGAGTAGTTTCCGGCGTCAGCTGCACTTTCAAGGCATCGGCGTGCTTATCATATTGCATGTTGACATGGAACTCCAACATGCCCAACACCCGGACAACATCCGCGGTTAATTCTATCTTGACGGCCTTGGGCGCATCGGAATCCACGACAGTTACCAGGTGTTCCAAAGCAAACCGGATAGCCCGGTTTTGCATAGTCTCTGAAACCACCTGCCGCGTTCCCTTAATCCCCAGATTTTCTACGGCCTTAATAAACCCGGGATTTTGCATAAGCGCCGGCAAAGTGATTTTCTGATAAGTCTGGTAGGACATGCCGAATTGCCGGGTAAAGCTTTCCAGGTTTTGCTCTATTTGCGCATCATTACCCGCCGGCATTAAATTCAAAATCACGCCGGCGGCCTGCGCCCTCTCCGGATCAGTTGACGCGAAACCGGCGGCCTGCAATTGCTCAGCCACGGCATCAGCGGGATTCAGATTAAAGGCGATCTTCCCGGACTGGTTCCAGACCAGGGCGCCTTCCATAGCCAAGGCCGCTCCCGCGCCCAGGGCCGCCAATCCCAAGGCCACGGGCAGAACTCCGGAGGCGGTTCCCAGAATCACTACGCCGATTATGGTCACGACAGCGCCGGCGCCCAGCATTTGCTGGCCCGCGGTCCTGACATTGGCCGTGGGTTGATTATTCCGGCCCAAATCCTCCACGCTGAAAACGTACTGCATGATCCGCTGAACCATGGGCGGAGTGATCATTTCCTGATAAGCCGCGTAAGAGATTCCAAAGGCCTGCTCGAACTCAGCCTCCCTGGCCGGACGGACGCGGCCGGAAGCTTTCTCTACTTCCCCGGCCTTGACCTGCATGCGCGGATAGGCTTCATTCTCTATCTCAAGCGCGGCCTGGTTAAGCTCGATCAAATCGCTTTCTTTAAATTCATATCCCCCGAATTTTTTCGCGACAAAGTCATAGGCCATCCTCAGCTCGACATTTCCCTGAACCATGTTTTGCAGATCCTCTCCGTTGGTAATATACAGCTTGATGAATTCCGTCACGCGGTGAGAATCACCCATGAATTCCCAGCTTTGCGATAATACACTGTTCAGGGATTTTTGTTCCGGCTCGGTGAGTATAACTCTCTCCGCCGCCTGGATCGCACCGTTGAGCAGCACCTCGGAGAAACGCCGCTCAAAGAAGGCCAGCGCGGTTTCATCCACCTTGAGCACTCCGGCCTGATCCGCGCCTTCGGCCGGCGCGGCGATATTAACCGCACCGAGCCCTTTCTGCCGGGCCTTAATCCCCTGGGCGCTCATTCTCTGCCAGATGCCCGGCATAACCGTGGAATCCGCGGACACTTCAAATGCCGGCACCAGGTCGAACAAGGCGGCCAGCATGTGCATGTAGCCGTAGGTTTTCGCGTTTTCGGCCGCGTTAATCTTTACGCCCAGCGAACTCAAGATACCGCCCAATGCTTTATATGCCGCTGTCCCGTCACGGCTCTGACCCATCTCGGTCTTCCAGGCCTGTACCAGGCTGGTTCCCAAATGCCACGGCTTTTCTCCCGCTTCGAGACGCGTATCAGCCTTAACCGGCTTTGCCTCAGTCGTTTCTCCCTTCCCAGATATAATATTCGCAGGTACTACCAAGACCATCCCGAAAGACAGGGCTATGGCTCCTGATGCCAAACCAACACTGCCGATCGTCAGTATGGCAGTCATTATTACTGCCACTGCAACAATTGCGGGATGCGCGTTAATTATCGGTTTTATCCGACCCCACAGCATTACTGGATTCTTGTCCACTCCCTGCTTCAGAAACCGCGCGCTGAAAGATTGTGTCAGCCGGGACGGTGAATCACTGGGAGCGATTGCGAGGCCGGCCAGGCCCAGCGCTGTAAGTATGAGATAACCGCTAAGTATGCCCCCCAGCGAAAGTATGCCGGACGCTACGATCAGACCTGTGCCCAGGGCGGCCTGGTTCCTTCCGGCCCACTGCCCTATTGATCCTTGCCTGAAATTTTGCGCCAGCATTGACATAGCAGCCGTTGGATTACGCAGCGCTGTAAATACATCTCGCATAGACAAATGCCTCAAAGCCTGGGTCAACGGTTTTAATCCGGCCAGGCCATTACCTAGAGCCAGGTAGAAACTATCCCGCAGCCGCGGCTCTATTCCATAGCGCGCCTTGAGATCGTCGGCCTCGGTTTTCATGTTGTTAAGATAGTTTTGGGCCTGCACCAGGGTCATGCTCTTTCCCTGGAAGGTTGCAACCTCTGCCTCTGCCACCTCTGCGCCGGCGGCCTCTGCCTCGTGCGCAGTTGCAGCCGCTCCTGCTGCGGCTACTGCTGCGGCTACTGCTGCTTCTGACACTGCTTTTGACACCTCCCCGGTTATTGCCTTCTTCTGTATAAACGCCTCCAACTCAGCTATGGCCTGCGACGTTTTGCGATGCTGCGTATTGGCCCGGGTTGATTGGAGCCAGATCGAAAAAGGCATGCGTAACCCGCCAAAAGCGGATTCCGCCTGTTGTCCCAGGTTTTCATAGAAATGCCAGTCCGCGCCGAATTTCTCAGCCATGGCCGGCTCTACCCACTGGAGGCCGTAGGTTTCATAATATCTCTGGATGTCCGCGATCATCTGTATATGATCGTTAATCCACATAGTTTTCCGGGCCTCAGCCACAACATGTTTCTCTGCCAGCGTATTCTCGAACCAGGTTGTATCCATTGTGCCCGAGGATTCAGCAGCGGCTTTATTTTCAATATACTTGGCAATTCCCTGCCAATCCTCGTTGTAAGCGCGGATCAGGTTGATTTTATACGCGTCAACCTGCATGGCGCTCTCCAGGTTTGCCTTATAATTCTGATAATTAGCTAAGATGGGTATTTTCCATCCCGGCACACTCATGCCGCCCTTAATCTCCGGGTTTTTCCCGAAGACCGAGGCAGGCGCATTCTTCCCGCCTGCCAGTTCAGAGATTCCCCGGACCTCGCGCAAGCGGCCGGGCAGGTTCTTGGCCGCAGTCCGCGCCAGTTCCTGAAGATACTTCGGGCTGCTTTCTTCCACACGCACGGTTTCGGTCTTTGCCAGATCACCGGCCTGGGTCCTGGCCACTTCGCCGGCTTTGGCAGTATCAATTTCCTTGAGATAATCCTTCATAACTTGTTTGAACAGGTCAAAGAAACGCTCCTGTGCCACCTTTGCCTCGAGGCCGCCTTTTTTATATTCCTCGAAGAATTTTTCGAATTTTGCTCTTTCCGTACCCTTCATATGGCTGATCCGGTTTAAATCCAGGTCCAGGCTGGTGCGAGCATCTACGCGCATGTCCTCAACATTTCCCCGCTTCACGGCCTGGTTAAATACATCCCCGGGCGAGAGATCCATCTTGTACAAGGCCGCCTTGAACTGGGATTTACCCGGAAGTCCGCGCACGGTGCCGAAAATATTCAGCCCCTCGCCAATATTGGGGGCAAAGACGTAGCGCTGCTGGGTCCATCCCAGATCCTGCTTAATTGCCTTGAGCTTGACCAGTTGCTCAGCCATGGCCGGATTCTGTTCCATCCAGTCATTGATCGAACGTTTTTGGGAAGTTTTCATAAAAGTTTCCAGGGAATTCCTCAACCCAGGACTCAAGGCGCTGGAATATTCCGGTTTACTGAGAATCTCCTTAATTTCCGGCATTTTATGAATAACTTTTTGCATGGCCGCTACTGCGACGGCATAACTCTCAGGACTCATTCCGTCTATCATAATTACTTGCGGTTTTCCCGTGCGGGAGGAGGCAAGCATATCCTTGACCACAATATCAATGGCAGCCTTATTCTCCGCTCCTTTTACCCACTCTAGATTTTTAACCGCCTCGGCTTTCCCCCCTTTGCTTGTATCCGCTTTCATCTCCCTAAAGCGTGTTTCTATCGTTTCCATGGAAATCTTGATTACTTCCGTGCCGGCGTTCCGGGCGGCTTTCTTAGCCATGCTTACAAGGATTAAATTATTATCATGCACAAATACCTGCTGAGTATTGCCGTCTTTCATATTTCTGGCGGCGCGGTCCAGCATGAAGTCTTCAAATTTAGCCTTGCCCATCACTTCCAGTTTGACCTTTCCGTCATATCCTTTCCTGAGAAACATGATTTCATTGCCCACCTTAACCGAGAACGCCACTTCACCGCTTTTAACGTGATTCATGGTAATATATTCCTCGGCCGTAACCTCCATTATCCGCTTTCCGGACTGGCGCATGGCCGCTTTCAGTCCCTGTAAAGTCCCGGAATAGCCCACAATATTTTTCGAACCGATCAGGTCCATGGCTTCCAGCATGGTTACCCGCTTGGTAGTCACATGGGCCAGGGCCTCTCCGGTTTTTAATATGAAGCCTTCATTGGCCATAAGTTCGCGCGCGGTTTTCCCTCTGCCTTCAGCGCTCTTTATCATTATGTCTATCAACTGGAAGGTGGATTGATAATGGTCTCCGTAGATGGTATTGGCCTTGCCCACACCCTTCTCGGCCGTGCCATACTCCGGCGCTCTCCATTTCTGACCCTGATATTCCAAATCCACCATACGGCCCATGAATTCGCGTCCGTTCTGGTTGTATATAGTCTGGGACATTTTACGCAGAAGGTAAGCATTGCCGCTGCTCCTGGCATCCAGGCCCTCCATCTCCATGGCCTTTCCCAGGGTTTTGCCTTTGTATAACCCCTCTTGAATTTTATAATCCAGATTGAATTCCATCTGATCCCGAATTTCCTGGCGATGTCTGGTTTCTTGATTTCTGAAAATCTTATTCTGCGCGCCGGTCATCTGCATATCCCTGGCCAGAATATTATCGACCTTGATATAACTATCGGTCAAGATTTCGATCGTGGCTCTTAGCTGGGCCTTGGTGCCCTGGGGCAGGAATTCCCAAACCCCGGCCGATCCCAGGATGGTGTCTGTGGTGTGAAAAGCGGAATGGTATTCATCCCAGGCCTTGGTTCCGACATCCTTGAAAAACTTCCTGATCCGGGCGTCGGAATAGCCCTTGCCTCGCATCTCCAAAATCATCAGCTTTACGCCTTCATTGGAAATCACGTAAACCTTATCCGGCTTCAGGCCCTGCTCAATAATCCGTCCCATGTTATCCTTGGTAATCATTTCAGCATTCATATTTTTCATGGCCGGCTCATCCATAATCTGCCTGACCAGAGGCTCCACCGCTGTGATGTACATGGCAGCCGGCGCCGGCCGGCCGTTATGCGCCCGGCTGTAAAGGGCACGCGCCAGCTCCAGCGAGATCACGCCGGCGGATTTCCCGCCTCCCATACCCAATAAGTTGGCCTCGCCCATAACCGATTGGGCCACGCTGTACGGCTTGCCGTGAAGCTCCAGGTTCAGGTAATGAAGTTCCAGCACACGGGTCAGGAATGTAAGCTGGTCGGCTTTGGCCGTAAAATGACCGTAATCCTTATTAAAGGCCTTGGCCAGCTCACGGCTCAGCATCCGGATATGCGCATCCTTCGGAATATTTGGATTGTTTTCAATCATTTTGTTCAATTCAGCATCTATCTCTTTAGTGGTTTTCCCAGCCTCCTCAAGCGTCCTGACTTTTTTAACGAGCTCAACCATGGCGTCACCTATCAGGCTGGGGCTGCTTTTTCCTTCTTCGCCTATCTTGATCCTCCTTATGCTGTCTTCCGGCACCATCGTGTGTTTTATTCCCTCTGCCTCCAGTATCTTATCCAGGACTTTGGCTTCTTGCAATTTCTCGATAAAACCGGCTCTCTCCTTGGCCAAACGCGTTATCTTCGCCTTAACCGCGGCATCTTTCGTGCCCCAGCGTTTGACCTTGGCCCATACTCCGCTGCTTTCCTGACCTTCCATCAATTTCTCGATTTTCGCGTCCAGCTGGATTAAGTCCCGAACATTATTTAATACTTCACCGTCAACATTGTTTTTCTCTAAATTCTTGATAATTTTATCCGTATAAGCCGCTCGTTCGGCTGATACCATTGATCGATATTCTTTTGATAATCCTTGCGACTCAACGAGTTTATTAATGGTTTGGATCTCTTTGGCGTATTGTTCACTCAAACGCGCGGCCTGGGCCTCATTCCCACTGGCGCGTGCTTTAGCTATCTCGGTCTCCAGGCTTTGGGCCCGGCTCTCGGCATCCAGGAGCTTTTGCTGCGCCTGCCATTCCTTGGCCGTGATGTGCCGGTCGATACTATTTCGGTCAGTCAGCTTTTTGGCATCCAGGAAGGGTTTCCCGCTTTCGACATTCCGGGCATTAAATTCCTTCAAGGCCTCCTTGAAACTTATGTCCTTACTTATATCCAAGAACTGCTTGAATTCCTGTAAGGCCTTGGCGTACGCGCCATCAGCCATCTTCCGCATGGAAAGTTCGCCCGCCATTCTTAAAGAGGAATGTGCGCTGTTTTTGGCCAATTTGGCGTAAGCCTTATTCTTCAGCAATCCCTCTCCGGGCCGGCTGCCCAGCAGCTCGGAAGCTGTTCTGCCGGCCAGTATATTCTCAGCCATGGTCTGCTCAGCTGCAGCCTCTGCATTAGCTTTGGCCTTTACTTCCGCATCTGCTGCTGCGCTGACCCTTCCTTTCGCCTCTGCTGCCCGCGCCAAACAGCCTTCGGCCATTTTCATGGCCATTTCTACCGGCATACGGCTGGTAACCTGGCGCTGGGCTTCAGGCGACATGCGCGAAACTATATCTGCGGCCTTATTTACAGACAGCGTGTTGATATAATCAGCCTGGCTCTTTATGGGCGCTCTCTCGATTAATTTTGCCCTCAGGGTTTCGGTGCCTGGGGCATTGCCTAATTTTTCAGCTACCGCTTTATGCTGCCCAAACAAATCCACCTCGCTCAGCATATTCTGTTCCTGGGTTTCCAGTTTCAGCATTTCGGTTCGCTGGGCTTCCAGAGGCTCAAGTATTTTATTCAACCGGCTTATCTCGGACTCGGCCTGCGTTAACTCCTTTTTAAGCAAATTCGATTTACGTTGCCCCACCCGCAAATCATGTTTGGCTTGTTTTATTACAGCACTGCTGGCCTGCTGAAATTCCTTATAGGCGGCTTCTGCCTGATTTGCGGGTTCCTTGCTTAACCTGTCTTTTGCCGCACCCACGTCGCTTTTGGCCTGCTTCAGGTTTGCTCTGGCATTGGTTATATCCTTCTCAAATATTTCAACCAGTTCCTGACCTTTCTGCCTGGTGCTCTTGACCTCTTCCAATTTTTGCATTGCGTCTTTATTTGCTTTAGTTTCAGTTGAAGTTGCCAGCTCAGATTTGGTTGTTTGCCGTTTTCCCTCGTTTTTCACAAGTCCTTTGGCCGCACTGGTCTTAAATTTTTCAAACATCGCTTTTGAGGTTACGGCATGCGGTCCGCGCGGATTTTGCAATGCCTCTACGGCCCGGCCTACGGCCTCATTCGTCCGGATTACATTCTCGGCAGCTCTGCTTACCTGATTTTCCAGAGTCTGTATCTCCAGTTCCGGGGCTTTCCGGTTGCGGGCGTTATTGAGCTTGGCTTCCGCTTTCGTGAAAGCCTTGCCCGCGCTTTCCGCCTTTAAAATATCCTGCCCATATCCGCCCGAACTCTCCACATATTGCCTGGCCATTTCCAGGGACGGCATGGATTTAACCATCTCGCCCGCTATGACCCGCTTGTCGCCCAATTGCTGGTTTATCTGCTCCTGCTGGGCCTGCAACTTGGCCTTATTCTCCATCTCCTTTATCAAGCGGTTCATCTGCCGATTCTTGGATATTCCCTCCAGCTTCAGCATGCGCTCTATGCGCGCTTCGGAAGCCGTAAGTTTGAACTGGTTTTTACTGTCAGCCTTTAGCAGCTTCCGGCCTTTGAGGTTATTGTAAGCCTCAGCCTCACCCGCTTGTATGGATTTCCCCAACTTTTGCATTCCCATCTGCATGAATTTCATTCCGGAGAGATACGCGAACACGTTCTGCGTAAAATCCACTGGGTGTGTCTTTACATAGGACGCAAAATCCGCAATATTATCCCCAATGCTTGTGAGCGCGGGATTGGCCTTTCCTTCGGGTGTTGCTTTGCCCTTATTTGCCTTCCCGCCTGTCCCGCCTGTCCCTCCTGCGCTTACTTCCCCTCCTCCGTCACGCAGAGCACTTATTTCTTTACTATCTACAAAACGCTCTGTCGCACGAGCCACATTATCCCCAGCCTTGTTGTTTTTCCCCCTCAAGTCCTGGATCCGCCCTTTTAGGCCTGGCTGCCTTATGCTTCTCATCGCTTCCGGAAGAGCTTCCCGCGCATTCCGCAGCGCTCTGGTTGGGGAAGTTTTTTCCGCTCCCTGAACAACATCTTTCAGGCTTTGCACTATGTTGCTGGTCGCCTCCGGAATTTTGCCGGTTTCCAGATTTTTAGCAGTTTCCAAATCCTTCACTGCTTCTGGCCCCTGACTCTCACTTTTGCTTCTCATCGCATCAGCCGGCTGACCTTTTTCCCCGGCATAGCTCTCGGCTTTTTTGCCTGCCGCCTCACTCTTTAACGCCTGGATTGACTCTGTCCTGATGGTATTGATCGCGTCTGCCAGGCTGTTTTTTTGCGAGGACGACATTTGCCTATAACTTGCCTCCATATTCTTGGCAATATTTTCACTGGTCTTGGTTGTCAAATCCTTAATGCCTTTTGCAGACTCCTGCAATTTCAGGCTTTCACCCAGGCTGTCTTTAGACGCGCGCTCTTGCGTTTTCTTTACTGCTTCCGCTGCGCTTTCAGCATTCCTCTCCGCACGTTTGGCAACCGAGTCCAGCAATTTCAGGCTTTCACCCGGGCTGTCTTTAAAGGTTGTCTCGAGTTTTTTCACTACTGTTTCGGCCTCATTTTTACTCATTTTCGCGACGGTTTCACCAAAAACTTCGCGGGCTTTGGGTAGTGAACTCAGCCCTTTAAGCACTGTGGCGCTCGTTTTAGGAGAGGCGCTGCCGGTCATGGCAGACTTTACCACGCCTTCCATGGCGGTTCCGCTCTCGGCCCACGCTTTGACCATGGCCTCGCCCGCCTCGCTGGATTTCTCCATCTGCCTGGCCACGCTCTCCAGCACCTTGCCGTCTTTGGCTGCCAGGTCCGCGATTTGCTTCGCAACATCAGAATCCTTGCGCACCGCTTCCATGATATTCCTCATTAACCGGCTGTCCTGTTTTAAACTCAGAGTTCGCCTTCCGGCCTGTACTGCTTGGCTCACGCGGCCGCTCTGCTTCATGCCGGCAGACTCCATCTCCGCGGCTTTTTGCAGGATCGTTTCAACAGCGCGCTCGGACTTTGTTCCCTCCAGCGCCTTGATCAAATTGCCTATGGCATCCGGGCTTTTGCCGATTTCGTTTACCAGGCTGTCAATATTCTTTTGGCCCAGGCTTTTCTGCCCAGTCTTGGCGCCGATATCGGCCACACCCGATCCCTTGCCGGGCCGGGCTTCCGTCTTGAACATACTTTCCGCCATGGTTTCTGATATCAGGTTGTTTTCAAGCCTGGCCCTGGCCATGCCTTTATTCTCTCCGAGCATACGGCCGGCCTCGCCTAAAACACCCTGGGTTTTTACGCCGGCCATGTTAATGCTGTGCGCGCCCGGGGAAACTTCTTTACCCTTGGCAGAGCTTTCCAGAAGGTCAAGAAGTTTGGCCGATTCTGCGGCTGAATTTTTTCCCATCAGTTTGGTCAGAAGTTTGGCTCCCACGGCGTCTCCCTTTTCAGCAAATCGCATAATACTTTTCGCCTGGACTTCCGCGCTTTTAGTCTTGAGCCCCTCGGCCGTTTTTCCTAAAGCTGTGTTGAGTTTGTGTCCGGCAACCAGCCTCTGTCCATTAGTGGAGGCGCTTTTTACCGCCTCAATGGCGTTAGTTACGCTATTTTCAAAAGGCTGCAGATCCTTGGGCGCTTTCGCGGTTTCCCCGGTAGTCTTAAGCTCGCCTTTTAAAGCCTCGCTAGTTCCGAGTCTCACTACCTCGCCATTGCTGGTTTTAACCTCCAGGAAATTCTTGCCTTCGGTTAATGCTGCTACATCGCCTTTTTTCAAGGTAATAGGGTCTTTGCCCTCAAGCTTGAATGTCATATCTCCGTTCTTAGCCGCCTTAACCTTGATTTTGCTTTTTCCACCTTCAGCTCCCAACTCATATTTTATTGTTTTGCCGTTCCCGAGGTCCAGCGTGATCTCCTTCGCGGACGTAACACCCTCGGCGTCCCTACCTTTGGTTTCCGGAAGCTTGCGCAACTCCCCGAGTTTTTGCATGATTGGTTTCTCGGAAAGCAGAATATCCATAACCCGGCTGAGTTCAGGCTTAACGCTGCTTCTTTTAGCGCCTATGTCCACTATCTTAGCCAGTACCGGGACTCCTACGGCCTGCAGAGTTGGTTTAACCATACGGTACCCGTGCCCGGCCATCATTAACGCGAAGAAAATCCCGAGAGCGCCGGCAGTTAATATCAGCGCGTTATCCGCGACATTAAAGGCATTCTCCATGCTCCAGGAGTTATTCCAGAGCAAGCTGGTCCCATGAAAGAATTCCTTAAACGGGTGCACGAAAAAGTTAGTGAAGGTAGCTGCCATCCCGCCGATGATTCCCTTGGTCATCTCGGCCATGGCCATCACGCCCAAAAACCCCATTCCCACTGCCGGACAGACTAAAGAAGCGGAGATAACGGCAATGAGTATCAGGTTCTGGCTTACTAATTTAGAAGCAAAATAAGCTGAGGCGGAAAAAACCGTAACACTTTTTTCTATGAACTTGTTGGTCATGGCGGCAAATGCTTTTCCTGCTTCCTCCTGTCCTACCATCCTGCCAATACCCGCGCCAATACCGGCGATTTTATCATAAACCCCGGTTCCGGCAACCCAGGCCGGCGCTTCCCGGAACACATTATCCGCCATAAAATCCAGGGCCGCGATCTCCGGAGCCAGGGTCCACATAATCCCGCCCATGGCGGCATTGCCAATCGTGGCGAACGAGCAGCTCACTACCCCATAGAAAGAATCAAGCGCTGCCCGGCCTTTGCCGGCATGAACATTGGTCCAAAACTCCGTCCCATGCTTCTGCCCGCTTTCCCATGCATTTGACACTCCTATCCACGCCTCGTTCTGGGCGTTATGCGTCCGGGTAAGAAAATCGGTCTTTTCAACCCCTGCGCTGTTGTAAAGCCGGTAAGTGTTTGTTTGGGTATTTCTGACGCTAATCTTGTTGCCGGCTTTACTACAGATTACTCCCAGAGTTAATGTTCCTTCATCGGTCTGTCCTATAATCTTCCCATCTGCAAAAGCCATCTTGATTCCCGTAACACCGGTTAGAACGCTTACTTCGGTCTGCTTGCCCTCAAGGAACATCGACACCGTGCCGGCGAGTAATTCCTGGCCGTCACCAGGGACTATGGTATATATGCCGTTATTAGAATACTTTATGCGTTCTCCGTTTTGAGTATAATAAAATTCATGCTCACTCTGAACCGTAATGCCCGCGTCCTTAAGGGCGGCATCGGTTCCGCTTAAGCTATCGACTTTCAGGCCTATGGCCTTTTGCTCGGTAAGGCCGTGTTTCAATATGCTATATACACCCACAACCGGAAGTACGACATCCAAAACACCTGGTTTACGCAAGACTTCTTTGGTTTTTATTCCGGTAGCGACTTGCAGGGATTCGCCGTTTCTAGTTTCAACCACGCCGGTTAATTTATTCCCTTCCTCGGTAAACTGCATATTAATCATGCCGTTGGACTCGTATTTAATATCCAGCTTTTCGCCGCCGGAAGTGGTAAAAGTTCGTCCTTCGCCTACTGCCAGATAATTGAGCACGTCTTCCCCGATACCTGCCTCCTGGAACGCAGCTTTGGACCCGCTCCCCCCCTGGACTTTCATTTCATCTTCACTCATCCCGGCCATAACCATGATATTGCCTTCATCCGTCACAATAACACCCCTGGGGTTGAAAACAGCCTTGCCGTCGCAGCTGTTTTCGCTCACGCGGACCTCGTACTCTCCCTGCTTGTCAAACACCACTTCGTTTCCCTCAAAGGTCTTGGGTAATTCCTTTATTTCCTCACTGGAGACCCCCATACCTAATAAAAAAGTCTCATGACCTTTTAGCGTTACGGCCTGCGGATTGCCCAGCGCTTCTGTCAGTATCTGGAATTCGCCGTTAATTACTCCTTCTTTTCCAATATTCTTCTGAATATCCGCATTTTCGGAGAAACCCATATACTCGGCTTTAATTTCAGCAAAAATGACTCCGCTGTCCTTGTTTCCCTCTATTTCTATTTCCTTATTTCCCTGTATCATGAACCGGGTGTTGCCAGTGCCAGTTTCTCTGGTTATATCAATGGTGGCAACTCCGTTTCCGTGTACGAATTCAACATTCTCCTTCTCGACATCGCCTACCCAGGCATTGCCTTTCTCGATTTTATCCACCAGGAGAGAGGGTAAACCAAAACTCCGCATGGCGTCAGTATCTCCATGCACATGCGCTATTTCCATTTTATCGGTCTTGGTATTCAGCATGGATATTATATTAAGATCGCCTTCGAAGGTTTTGCCGACGCCTCCCAGGCTAAAGGTGGTGGTGCCGCCGTCATTCTTGCCCAGGAAAATTTTGACTTTACCGGCATCATTGACATAATCCGCATTATTAATTCTAGTCGCAGCCTCCTGGCCATACTGGTTCCCGGCCAACACAAAATTTCCAAGTTTGGTTTCAGATGCTTCCATCCCGCCTATATAAGTCTCGCCGTTGTTGGCGGAATTTATAACCGTTTCAGGCAGGTTCAACCCTGAATCAGGATCATTTATCAAGCCCAGCATCACATCCGCTTCAATGATTTCAAATCGGCTGTTAGTCCAGGCCGCGGTAAATTCCATTTGCTCATTGCAACCTCCCCCACTAACAAAGAAGCCGTATTCCCCGTTATGGTTCGGAGCCGTGGCTACGGAAAACGAGATAATATTGTCATTAATATAGCCGGCATCCTCTATTATCACATTGTCAAATAGAGTCTGCGTCCCGGGCAAGGCCGCCGCTGCCACCATCTCCACGGGCGCGCCCATTTCAATGGCAGCCTTCGTATCCCCGCTAACCCGCGCTATATTCAGCACACCATTCACTTCATCCACTGCGGCATAGAATCTCGCGATTCCTCCCGCCTCGCCAGTATAAGTTCCATCTAAACCATAGTTAACCTCGCCGGTCTTGTCTACTCCCCGGTGAATAGTAACCATGCCGTTGTCTGCGTATTTCTCCCCGGTTACCCCTTGGCCCGTGAAGTAGGATTCTTGATTTCTACCCGCCGTGGCCGCCTCATGAGATATCCCGATTTTCTCGGCTATTATCATATCCTCAGGCACTACGCAGGTGGTCATTTCCACGAAATGGTTCAGGGTCATCCCGGCAGTCATGTCAATCTCGGTTCCATCGACCACGCCCGTAAACTTCAGTCCCCCATTTCCATCCGCCGTATATAATCCGTTCTCATTCGTGAGGTGCTGCTCTACTATATTATTTACTCCCTGAACGGACCCGCTCTGGCTCTCTAATTGACTAAAAAAGTTGTAGAATCCCATGTCCCACATAAATCCCTCATCGCCTATAAGCAATAAAGCCTGCGGATTGCCCAGCGCTTCTGTCATTAACCGGGCTTCGCCGTTAATCACTCCTTCTTTTCCAAATGCCTTCTGACTATCCGGCTTTGTGGTGAAACCCATATAGTCGGCTTTAATTTCAGCAAAAATGACTCCGCTTCCCTGGCTTCCCTGTATTTCTATTTCCTTGTTTCCCTGTATCATGAACCGGCTGTTGCCCGTGCCAGTTTCTCTGGTTATATCAATGGTGGCAACTCCGTTCCCGTGTACGAATTCCACATTCTCCTTCTTGGCATCGCCCACCCAGACATTGCCGGCCTCGATTTTATCCACCAGGAGAGAGGGTAAACCAAAACTCCGCATGGCGTCAGTATCTCCATGCACATGCGCTATTTCCATTTTATCGGTCTTGGTATTCAGCATGGATATTATATTAAGATCGCCTTCGAAGGTTTTGCCGACGCCTCCCAGGCTAAAGGTGGTGGTGCCGCCGTCATTCTTGCCCAGGAAAATTTTGACTTTACCGGCATCATTGACATAATCCGCATTATTAATTCTAGTCGCAGCCTCCTGGCCATACTGGTTCCCGGCCAACACAAAATTTCCAAGTTTGGTTTCAGATGCTTCCATCCCGCCTATATAGGTCTCGCCGTTGTTGGCGGAATTTATAACCGTTTCAGGCAGGTTCAGCTTTGATTCTTCATTATTTTTATTCATTAATTCCAGTGATAACTCCACTTCGGAGATGTCAAAATAGCTCTTTTCAGAAGAGGAACTACCCGGTTTCCATTCCGCGATAAATCCCATCTCTTCTTCACAGGCATCACCTGCCACTCTGAAGCTGTATTCCCCATCCTTGCCCGACTCCGTGCTTACAAAAATCGTTATCCCGCTGTCGCGCACAAAGGATTCACTCTCTATTTCTACTTCTCCAAACTTAGTAATGGTGGAGGCGGGATTTTCAGCAGCCTTAATCATGGGTTCCGGAGCGCCCATCGCAGTTAAAGCCTCTCCATCCCCGCTAACCCGCGCTATATTCAGCTTACAATTCACTTCATCCACTGCGGCATAGAATCTCGCGATTCCTCCCGCCTCGCCAGTATAAGTTCCATCTAAACCATAGTTAACCTCGCCGGTCTTGTCTACTCCCCGGTGAATAGTAACCATGCCGTTGTCTGCGTATTTCTCCCCGGTTACCCCTTGGCCCGTGAAGTAGGATTCTTGATTTCTACCCGCCGTGGCCGCCTCATGAGATATCCCGATTTTCTCGGCTATTATCATATCCTCAGGCACTACGCAGGTGGTCATTTCCACGAAATGGTTCAGGGTCATCCCGGCAGTCATGTCAATCTCGGTTCCATCGACCACGCCCGTAAACTTCAGTCCCCCATTTCCATCCGCCGTATATAATCCGTTCTCATTCGTGAGGTGCTGCTCTACTATATTATTTACTCCCTGAACGGACCCGCTCTGGCTCTCTAATTGACTAAAAAAGTTGTCCTCCACGTACTGCCCACTAACCAGGCCCTGTTGCGTGCCCTGGGTCTCTATCCGCGCCCAGTCCGAGGCGCCGGCGCCCCATGCGTCCGTGCTATAAATTTCGACCTGCCCCACCAGACTGCTCTGGGTATCGGCTTTGCTAAGACCGCTTCCCGGAGCTACATTGACCGTGACCTGATGCTTGGAGACTTCTTCCAGATTGACGGCCACGCCGGTTTCGTCGGCATACTTGGCGATATTCATATTTATATTCTGCTCAACATTAAACTCGATCACTCCGGACTCTGTTGATCCTCCACCGCCGCTCTCGCCGCCGGGAAGAATACGGCCGCCCGAAGCGGTATAGACTTCCGCCGCCTGGTTCTCATTTTTGGGAACCAGCTTGAACCCTTTGTTGGCCGTGGTCTCAAATGTGAAATCCTGTCCTCCCGCACTCAGTTGGGCCAAACTTTTATCGGTAATATCCCCGTGCCGGTCATACTGCAGAACTACACTCCTGCCATCGGTGTTCTTGAAATTATTCAGGGTTACTTCAGTTCCCTGGAGGGTCCCCTCTCGATAATTGGATACCGCCTTTCCCGATCCATCCTCCCGGGCCGCTAATACGTTGAACCCGGTGGCCTGCCCGTCAATGACAGTGTTGATATCCCGAATCTCTTTCCTATTGTCCAGCACGACGTGATTCAATTGGCCCGCAGCATAATTGGCGGTATAACCGATATCACTTATCCCCTCAAATTGGTTCTGGCCTATAACCTGGTAGTTGCCGGATTCAAAATTTTTCTGGTTTCCAATATATAGGGTTCCATCCTGGGTCTGGATAGCGGATTGTCCCTTCACTTGGTTTATTTGATCCTGGTTCAATCCGCTGTTCTGAAGCATTCCCGGGGTTAGTTCCACTGTTATCAATTGGTTGCCGTTGAAATCCACTGCCTGGTTTCCCTCAAACCGGAAGCTCGCCTCCGCCGATGGGATAACGTTCACCACCTGCCTGGTGTCCGAGCCCTCTATGCTCGCAATCACGCCCTGCCCGGTTTCCAGATTAACGTCTATGGTATATATTTGATTCTCTTCCTGGTAAAAGGTCTTTTGGGTTCCCAGATCAACCAGCAGGTTGTGGCTGATTATTTCCCCATCCGCGGTATTAATTGTCACGGGCATCCGGGAGGCGGCCAGTTCCAGTTGGCCGTTATTCATATTAAACATCTGCTCGGTTTGTTGACCATTATTAGTCGCCGTGGTTATGCTGGAAATTTGCAAGGGCTCTGCTTTTGGCTTGAATGCGAAATTTATTTTTACCTCTAATATCCCATTGCCGGTATTAGCTGAGTGGGTCAGGGTGTATCCGTTATCGTTTTTAGTTACTGTTCCTATTAGGCCCAGCGCATCATTTATTTGTCCCGGTTGGTCCGTGTCCACGTTCATCTTCCAGTCCGCTCCCCGGGCAAGTTGATTCACTTGATCCGCAACACTATTAACCAGCCTGGTGGGATCCACTACTTGTGCGCCCATAAGCTGGTTTATCATCAAGGCCGCTCCTACATCCTCCATGGTCACCTGTTCCGCGGGAACATTATCAATCCAATTTTGCGCGGTTTTGGCCGCTTGCTCTGTGCCCTGCCCCTGTGCCAGGATTCCGGCCAACTCTCCCTGCGGCTGGACTGGACTATTAGCCAGCGCGTCGTTTGCTTTCTGTACGTCAGCGTCCGGCACAACCGGCTGAACTGTCTGGGCGCCCACCGGTGACGTAGTCACCATCGGCGTACTGCTTCCCTCGGACGGCTTGAGTTCATCTCCCTGCAGCATGTCCAGTATTTGGCCGCCTAATTGGGTTATGGGTTGGGTAATTTGCTTGGTAATTTGCTGGACACCTTGTACCAGATTTTGTTGGGTTATGGGTTGGGTAATTTGCTTGGTAATTTGCTGGACGCCTTGTTCCAGATTTTGTACTGTTGGATTGTCTGAATTTTTTATACCATCATAAACCTGCACAACTTGGGAGACTATGGGGGCTGTCACAAAAGAGACCACATCAACCGCAACATTCGCCAGTTTAGAGAAAAACCCCGTTGTGCTTCCCTCTCTTGAAGAATTCACACCTGTCTGCCCGGCTTTGGGCTGATCCGCCACTGTCTGGTTCTGTTGACTCTGATTGCCAGGTAATACTTGGTTTGGAATACTGGCCGCATCAAGCAGAGGCGACTGCAACGTATTCGCCGGTTTGGGCTGGTTGGCTACGCTGAGGGTTGCGCTGAGGGCTGCGCTGAGGGACGGATAAATGGTTATGATAGGGGACGGCGAGGACACATTCGTACCGGTCGATTTTGCAAAATCCGCTATGGGTTTATAGGGACTGGGGAGTACGAGCAAGTCATTCGATTGGCTTATCGGACTGGCCGGAATGACCGCTACCAGTACCGGCTGCGGCGCAAATGTGGTACTGCCGCTTGTGTCTCTGTTTATTTGACTGTTTATGTAACTGTTTGCGAAATTGTCTATGAAAGGGTTTGTGTAAATGTTTATGCCACTGCTTCCGCCACTGTTTGTGTCATTGTTTGTTTGACTGTCTATGTAACTGTTTGCGAAATTGTCTATGAAAGGGTTTGTGTAAATGTTTATGCCA
>CBDUZI010000014.1:0-40271 GCA_965371665.1 uncultured bacterium | reverse complement strand
GACTGCTGCCGCGTCCAGCGAGACTGCTGCCGCGTCCAGCGAGACTGCTGCCGCGTCCAGCGAGACTGCTGCCGCGCCCAGCGAGACTGCTGCTCATAAACTTCCGGAAGAGCCGGAAAACAAAATCTTAAGCCGACCGGATGAACCAGTTACAGAACCGCTGGAAGAAGAGGAGAATTTCGCCGAGGAATTGGAGCAGGCACTGGAGAATGAGCCCGAGCTCGGAGAAATAGTTCGGGGGCGGATCCTGCGTATTGATGAAGAGGGCGTTATTGTAGACATAGGTTCAAAGTCCGAAGGCATTATTCCACGGGAAGAATTTCTTGATGCCCGGGGTGAGTTTTCCACCAAAGTAGGTGATGAAGTTGATGTTCTGCTGGAACGCCGGGAGAACCGGGACGGGCTGGTGGTGTTGTCCAAGCAAAAGGTAGATAAAAAAAGAAGCTGGAATGCGGCAAATGCGGCTTTAGCGAACGGAACCGGTTTGGAAGGAATAGTGCTCTCCAAATGTAAAGGCGGTTTCATTGTTGATATCGGGGGCGTGCAGGCTTTTCTGCCCGGATCTCACCTGGATGTCCGGCCGGTCAAAAATCCGGATGCCTGCTTAAACCAGCGCCTGCAATTTAAAGTAATCAAGCTGAACCGGGAACGGGGCAATATCGTGGTTTCCCGGCGAAATTATCTTATAGATGAACTCAACCAGCAGCGCTCCCAGGTTATTTCCAAACTTGAGACCGGACGTCTGGTCAAGGGAGTAGTGAAAAATCTCACCAACTACGGAGCTTTTATCGACTTAGGCGGAGTGGACGGACTGCTGCATGTTAATGACATGGCATGGTCCAAGCTTACCAATCCCCGCCAGGTTGTAAAAACCGGAGAGGAGATAGAGGTCCTGGTGCTGTCCATTGATGAGGCCACGGGAAAAATCGCGTTGGGACTCAAACAGAAAAGCGAAGATCCCTGGGTCAATATTGCAGCCAAGTATCCGGTGGGAAGCCTGATCGAGGCTGAGGTGGTTGCTTTAACTGATTTTGGAGCCTTTTTGCGAGTGGAGAACGAGGTAGAAGGTTTACTCCCGATTTCGGAGATGTCTTGGACCAAACGTCTGCGCCATCCCAAAGAAATTTTAAAGATGGGGGACAGCCTGCGGGTGAAAATATTATCGCTGGACCCCTCGGCCAAAAAAATCACCCTGGGATTACGCCAGACCGAGCCGGAGCCTTTTGCCTTGTTTCTTGAGAATTTTCAGAAAGGGAATATACTGGACGGCGAGGTAAAATCAATCACCAAATATGGAGTCTTTGTGGAATTGACCGAAGGAGTAACCGGCTTATTACATATTTCAGATATGTCTTGGGACGGGTCGTTTAAAAACCCCGGCGAGATGGTTAAAGTGGGTGAGCGGATTACAGTAAAGATACTGGAGATCCAGGCTGATAGAAAAAAAATATCCCTGGGATTGAAACAGCTCCAGGACGATCCTTGGATCATTGCCTCTAAAAAATATACCCTGGGAACGGTTGTTAATGCCAAGGTTATCCGGAATACCAAATTTGGAGTATTTGTTCAGATGGAACCCGGAGTGGAAGGGCTGATTCACATTACCCAATTGGAAACCGGGAAAGAACGCTCCGAACCGAAACCTCTGCCCGGGGGAGAATACGTGCAGGCCAAAGTAATCAAGGTTAATGGGAAAGAGCATAAGATAGCGCTTTCCATCCGGGAGTTTATGCAGGATCAAGAGCAGGCGGAAATGCGAAAATACCTGGAGCCTACCAATAAACCCGGAATTTCACTGGGAGAGATTTCCGGTCTGAGCCGGGAAGAACTGCTTAAACGCTTTGCTGAGAAACCGGAAAATGAATGAACGTGTGTAAATTGTTTCTGTTGCGGAAAGGTTGTTTTCTGAAAAGGTTGTCATAACCGAATGATTTTTATATTTCGGTAGGGGCGGGTTTTAAACCCGCCCCTACAAATAATTCTTTGAAAATAAAAGCCGCTGGATTCCCGCCAAAGGCATGCGGGAATGACATAACTCCAGTAATCAGAAAAAAAGCGTTTCGCAACCGGAACTACTTAAAAGAGCAGGAAGACAATCCAGGAGGAGGAAAAAAGTCATGAGGACCGCTCAGGAGATATTTAACCGCTATGGAAAAACGTATGCTGCCGGCGAGGTAATCTTCCAAGAAGGCGATATTGGAGAGGAGATGTTTATTATCCAGTCCGGTCAGATAAAAATCATCAAAAAAACCAATAAAGAAGAGAAGACCCTGGTGATCCTTTCCGAGGGCGATTTTTTCGGAGAAATGGCGGTGATTGACCGCGAACCGCGTTCGGCCGGTGCTATTGCCATTACCGAAACCAGATGTATAGTATTGAACGGCGCGGTTTTTGAGTCCACCATGCAGTCGAACATTCATATAGTAAAAAGAATACTGCGTAACATGAGCTCCCGGTTGCGAGAAGCCAATAAACAGATTGCCAACCTGCTTTTAAAGGATCATAATCGCCGGGTTGCCAATACCCTGGTACTAATTGCCCAGAAGCACGGCACCCAGACCGAGAATGGTATGGTGATGGATTTTCCCCTTACGATTAATGAATTAGCCAGTTCCTCCGGCCTGGCCGCTGAGACAGATAAAGTTAAGGATATTCTGATCAAATTGGAAAAAGCCAAAGTCATCAAATTTGACGGGGAACGAATTATTATTCTTTCCCTGGAAAATCTGGATAAATTTATTCAATATCTTGAGATGAAGGAAGAATTCGGGGGATAGCCTGGGGATTTACAAAAAAAGGAGGGATGAAGAATGAAAAAACTGTCTGCGGTTTTAGTTGTGGTTTTGGCGGCCGGATTAAGCGGTTGCGGGGGGGGCGAGAATGCTGATGCGCGTCGGGGAAATTTGTTTTTTAAAAACGGAAAATATTATGAAGCCTTCCAGGCTTACGAGAAAGCCGTGGCCAAAGATCCCAAACTTCTGGAATCCCGGGAATTCGCAGAGAAATTCAAGAATGCTTATTATTACTACGGCGGGGCGCTGGAGATGAGCGGCAGCCTGGAATCAGCAGTGAAATATTATATTTTAGGTTTTGACCTGGTTCCCACAGAAGTGGGGATTTGTGACAAGCTGGCAAAATATTTCTGGGAAAATGAGGAATTTAAAAAGGGTGTGAAATATTTTAAACGCCTCTTGGAATTAGACGCGGAAAGCCCGGACACCAAAAAAAAATGGGTTGTCATGGGTGAAGACTATTATGCCCTGGGATATTCCTTCTTTAAACTAAAGCAGTATCCGGAGGCGATAGAGGCTCTGGAGCAATCACTCAAAGTCTCTCCCCGGGGAGCCTTTGCGAATAAGGCTAAGAACGCGCTGGGCGCTGCCCGGGCCGCGAATAAAAGCAAATAAACGTGGAAGCGGGAAGTCGCCGGGATCGGGAAGTTTATACGGTCTCCGAGGTAGTCGCGCAGGCCCGGGATTTATTAGAAGGCGCATTTTCCCGTATTTGGGTAGAGGGAGAAATATCCAACTTCAAAGGGCATTTCTCCGGGCATTTTTATTTTACCCTGAAAGACTCTGAAGGCCAGCTTCGTGCGGCCATGTTCCGGGGAGCCAACCGCGGGTTAAAGTTTAAAGCGGAAGACGGACTCAAGATAATTGCCGGCGGCCGGCTTTCTATTTATTCGGCGCGGGGCGATTTCCAGATGGTGGTGGAGACCCTGGAGCCCGCCGGGCTCGGCGCTTTGCAACTCGCCTTTGAACAGCTTAAACAGAAGCTGGCACAAGAAGGGCTCTTTGATCCGGAAAGAAAAAAGAACTTGCCGGAGTTTCCCCGCCGCATTGCAGTAGTAACCTCACCTACCGGGGCCGCGATCAGTGATATTTTAAATGTCACCGGGCGGCGCTCGCTGTTGGCGGATATATCCATATACCCGGTGCGGGTCCAGGGAGAAAGCGCGGCGCGGGAAATCGCACAGGCTTTGCACCGGTTAAACGAGGTCAACGGATGGGATGTCATTATTTGCGGCCGGGGTGGAGGATCGATCGAGGATTTATGGGCGTTTAACGAGGAGATCGTGGCCCGGGCTATAGCGGATTCCCGGATTCCGGTAATTTCAGCCGTAGGGCATGAAATTGACTATACAATTGCCGATTTTGCAGCCGATGTTCGGGCTGAGACACCGACCGCGGCGGCGGAGATGGTGCTGCGGGACCGCCGGGAACTGCTTGAGAAAATCAAATCCCTCTCGCGCATCATGGCCAATAAACTTACCGGACGGATGCGCGAGTCGCGCCAAAGATTGGACCGGGTTCTGGATTCACGCATCCTGCAGGAACCGCGGAGAGTTTTTGAGCCCTTGGCGCAGCGGTTGGACGATCTTTTTGGCAACCTGCGGCAGAGGCTGAACAATCATGTCCGGCTGGGACGGGAGCGGTTACGGGGCCGGGCGGCTCAATTGGAAGCGCTTTCACCACTTAAGGTAATGGGCCGGGGTTATTCCCTGGTATATCGTCTGCCCGGGCGGGAACTGCTTAGCCGGTCCGACGGTTTGCAGTTGGGAGATGATTTGGAGATTGTTTTTCATCAGGGGCAGGCCGAGTGTGAAGTGAAGAAGGTGAAATAAGAGGATCCAAGGAGCATCACCCATGCCTAAGAAAAATAAAACCATGAATTTTGAAGAAGCCTTACACCGGCTGGAAGAGCTGGTTTCACAGCTCGAACGCGCCGAAGCGCCGCTGGAAACCGCACTGGCGCTGTATGAAGAGGGCGTAGGCCTGGCGCGTTTTTGCTCCCAGCAGTTGAAAGCGGCGGAACGGCGGGTTGAAATACTGGAAGATAAAAACGGTCGTATGGAAAGCCGGCCATTTTCATCCTCTGAGCCGGAAAGGCCCGGGCCGGAAGCCGGAGCAGAGATGGACTTAAAAAACAATGAAGCGGAAAATAGCGATCATGCCGATAAAACCCCAGAGAGCAGTGAGGAAGAAGAAGACGACGAGGAAAACGACGAAGACTCTGAGTCGGATCTCGGTCGCAACCAAAAGAGCTTCTTCTAAATCACGGCTGGATTTTGATTTAAAAATATACCTGGAGCAGCGCCGGAAAGCTGTGGATACTGCGCTGGACTACTGGTTGCCGTCAGCGGACCGTTTCCCGGTCCGGCTTCACTCGGCTATGCGGCATAGCCTTTTTTCAGGGGGCAAGCGCCTGCGGCCCATTCTGGTTCTGGCCGCCGCCGAAGCCTGTGCCGGGCGGTCCCCCATGGTTATGCCGGCGGCCTGCGCCTTGGAATGCATTCATACCTACTCGCTGATACATGATGATTTGCCGGCTATGGACAACGATGATTTACGGCGGGGACGGCCGACCTGCCACAAAGTATATGGCGAGGCTGCTGCGGTCTTGGCCGGCGATGCGTTGCTGACTCTGGCTTTTGAATTAATGACCAAGGTTAAATTGCCGGCTAAAGCCAAAAAACCGGAGCGCCTTTCCGAGGCGATCGCGGTCCTGGCCCGGGCCGCCGGCCAGGCCGGCATGGTAGGGGGACAAATGGCGGACTTGGAAGCCGAGTCCCAAGCCGTAGAGTTGCCCATGCTGCAATACATTCATACGCACAAGACCGGGTGCTTAATCCAGGCCGCCTTGCTGGTAGGCGCCGGGCTTGCCGGAGCCTCGCGGGCCCAAAGGCAGGCTTTATCCCGGTACGGCGAAACTCTGGGGTTGGCCTTCCAGATTACGGATGATATTTTAAATATTGTCGGGGAAAAGCAATTGCTGGGCAAAGAGACCGGTACTGATGCGAATCGGGGAAAAGCCACCTATCCGGCTCTTTTTGGGATTGAGGAGTCGCGGCTTCAGGCCCGCCGGCTGATAGAGAAAGGCTGCGGGGCTTTGCGGATATTCGGCCAATCGGCTGAGCCGTTATTGGCGTTGGGGAAATTCATAATAGAACGCGAGGCATAGTAAATTGGAAAAACTAATTGCAGTGGGACAAGAACTCTGGGTGGGCCTGGGCATTATCCTGACGCACCGGATGGTTTGGGTCTGCCTGGGAGCGTGGTTCACAGCATCGATTATCAAGGTCATTCTCTTTTTTATTCAAAACCGGTGGTTTGATTTCAGGATATTGATTGATACCGGACGCATGCCCAGCTCGCATTCGGCTTTTGTTGCCTGCCTGGCCACGGTAATCGGGCTGGAAGCAGGGTGGGGGAGCCCGGTTTTTATGCTTTCCCTGGGTTTTGCACTGCTTACTATGAATGATGCCCAGGGAGTTCGCCGGGCAGCCGGGCATCAGGCTATGTTGTTAAACCGGGTTGTGGATGATATCTACAAAAGAAAACCGATCCGTCCGGCGCGCATGAAGGAGTTCTTAGGGCATACGCCTATCCAGGTGCTGAGTGGCGCTTTAATTGGAATATCATTCGGAGCCTGGTTTTATTGGTGATAAGCAAAATGTCTTTACTGGAAACCATTAATTCACCGGCGGATTTAAAGCCGCTTTCCCTGAAAGAGCTCAAGCAGCTGGCCGAAGAACTGCGCGCTTTTATGATAAAAAGCGTGGCCGAAACCGGGGGGCATCTGGCCTCGTCCCTGGGTGCGGTCGAGCTGACTCTGGCCCTGCATCAGGTTTTCAATCTTCCCGAGGACCGTCTCATATGGGATGTGGGACACCAGACTTATGCGCATAAAATCCTGACCGGGAGGCGCGCGCAGTTTGGAACCCTCCGCCAATTCCGGGGGATCTCCGGATTTCCCAAGCGCGAAGAGAGTTCCTACGATGTCTTCAACACCGGTCATTCCTCCACCTCCATTTCCGCTGCGCTGGGAATGGCCCGGGCCCGGGATCTGGCCCAGGCCAAGCATAAAGTTGTGGCTGTAATTGGAGACGGCTCTCTCTCTAACGGGCTGGCCCTGGAAGCCCTGAATGACGCCGGCCATAAAAAGACCGATCTGCTGGTGATCTTAAATGATAATCGCATGTCCATTTCCAAGCCGGTCGGTGGACTGGCAAATTATCTCAACCGGATTATTACCGGCCAATTGTACAACCGCATTAAACAGCAAATAGATAATTTATTGGCCGCCATTCCGGCTGTGGGCAAGACTGCCCTGAAACTCGCCAATTATTTAGAAGAGATTGCCAAGGGATTAATCGTGCCCGGTATTTTGTTTGAAGAACTCGGATTTCGGTATCTCGGTCCGGTTAATGCCCATGACCTTGATCAACTGCTGCCCACCCTGCAACGAGTACGCGAGCTTACTGGTCCCATCCTGCTGCATGTACTGACTGTGAAAGGCAAGGGATTTGAACACGCGGAGAAGAATCCCGTGGCTTTCCACGGCACTCCGGTTTTTAATGTCCGCACCGGCCGGTCCCCGGATCAGCCCGGAATTACTTTCTCCCGGGTTTTTGCGCGCAGCCTGGAATATTTAGCCCGGCAGAATGAAAAGATCGTAGCTATTGTTGCGGCCATGACTTCCGGAACCGCCTTGGACCGGTTTGCCGAGGAACTGCCAGAGCGATTTTTTGATGTGGGCATTGCCGAGAGTCATGCCGTGACCCTGGCAGCCGGAATGGCGGCCGAAGGATTACGGCCGGTGGTGGTAGTTTATTCCACCTTTCTGCAGCGGGCATATGATGAAGTGCTCCATGATGTCTGCCTGCAGAACCTGCCCGTTGTATTTGCCCTGGACCGGTGCGGACTAGTAGGCGAGGATGGGCCGACACATCACGGTGTTTTTGATATTGCCTTCTTGCGTCATATTCCCAATCTGGCGATATTTGCTCCCAGTGACGGCAACGAACTGGCCCTGATGCTTAAAACCGCCCTGGCTCGGAGCGGTCCCACAGTGATTCGGTATCCCCGGGGCGTGGTTAATCAGGAGATGTGCGATATGGATAAACCGGGGATTCCCCTGGGTCAGGCGCGGGTTATGCGGCCCGGCGAGGATGTCGCCATTTTAGCCTTGGGAAATATGCTGTGGCCGGCACTGGAAGCCGCGGAGAGCTTGGCCCGCCGTGGGGTCCAGGCCGCGGTTATTGATCCGCGCTCTATCAAACCGCTGGATACTAAAACTTTGGCGCGTATGGCCCGGACTGCCGGGGCTCTGCTGACCGTGGAAGATCATGTCCTGGCCGGCGGTTTTGGCAGCGCGGTTATGGAGTTTTTGCAGTCCGAGAATATGCAGCATATAAAAGTGGAGAGCATGGGATTTCCTGACCGGTTTATCGAGCATGGTGAACAGACCCGGCTGTTTCAGGAATACGGGTTGACGGCGGAAGGGATTGAGCAGCGTGCGCTGAATCTCTTGCAATTAAAAGCCGCCGGAGAAAAAGAAAAGAAAAAAGATCGGGAAGTGAATGCAAAATAAAAGTAAAAAGATCCGGCTGGATCAATTAGTAATTGAACGGGGGTTTTTTTTCACCCGGACCCAGGCCCAGGCCGCGATTTTAGCCGGGGAGATTTACACGGAGGATAACTTACTCAGTAAACCCGGGCACCTGGTAGACCGGGAAATTTTCCTCTCGCTAAAATCCCGCAGGTCCCGTTTTGTGGGCCGGGGCGGGTTTAAAATGGAGGGAGCGCTAAAGGACTTTCAACTAAATGTACAGGGATGGACCTGTCTGGATATAGGGTCTTCCACCGGTGGTTTTACGGACTGTATGCTTCAGCAGGGCGCGGGAAAGGTTTGGTGCGTGGATGTCGGCAAGGGCCAAATGCATTATCGCTTACGCCGGCATCCCCAAGTAAGGGTCATGGAAAGCGTAAATGCCCGATATCTCAAACCGGAAGCAGTCGGCGGACCTTTTGATCTGGCCGTGATAGATGTTTCCTTTATTTCGGTCACCCGGATTTTACCGGCCATAGCTCCCTTGATTAAACCACGGAGCGGCCGGCTGCTGGCCTTGATCAAGCCCCAGTTCGAACTCGGTCCGGCGGATATTGGCAAAGGCGGAATCGTGAAAAACGACCAGGCCCGGAAAAGAGCGGTTCATCGCGTGGTCGAGCATTTAGAAGCTTCCGGTTTAACCAAGCTTGGTTTGCAGCGCAGCTGCTTGACCGGAGCCGATGGAAATATTGAATATTTTCTCCTGGCGAAGAGGCATAATGATACTGGAACTTAATATTCGAAATGTTTCTTTAATCTCCGAACTCCGTCTGGAACCTGGAAACGGCCTGGCAATTTTAACCGGGGAGACCGGGGCCGGGAAATCCATTCTCCTGGGCGCTCTTTCCCTGTTGTTGGGCGAGCGGGCCTCGATGGACAGCATCCGCACGGGATACGAGACTGCCATGGTGGAAGCGCTTTTTGACGTGGCCAGGCTTTCCCGGCTCGGGCCGCTCCTGGAATCGCACGGTTTGTTGCCGTGCCAGGACCAGACCTTGCTTTTAAAGCGCGAGATATCGCGCCAGGGCCGGGGGAAATGCTATGTCAACGGTGGTTTGGCAACAGTAAATATACTCCGCGAGGTAGGCGATGAACTGGTCGATCTTCACGGCCAGCATGAACATCAATCCCTCTTGCACCGCGATTCCCAGCAGGATTTGCTTGATGCCTGGGCCGGCTTGCAGGAATTGCGTTCCCAGGTAAATAAAATCCATATTCAGTTGCGGGCCAGCCGGGAAGCCCGGAAGCGTCTGGCCCTGGATGAGGCGGAACGGGCCCGGCGCCTGGATCTCTTGAATTTCCAGGTCAATGAAATAGACCGGGCCGAACTGCAACCGGGCGAATTTGAATCCCTGTCTGAAGAAAAATCCCGCCTGGCGCATGCCGAGCGTCTGCTGGGCACAGTTCAGAGCGTGCTGGAAATTCTTTACCGCCGGGAGAATATTGCCGTGCGCGACGGTCTGGCAGAGTCGGCCGAGTCTCTGGCCGGACTCTCAGCCTTTGATTCTACCATGGGGACGCTGGCGGATGAACTCCGCTCGGCCGAGGCCCAGGTGTCCGAGGTAACCGAACGTCTTTCTGATTTTACCCAGACTTTTGAGGCGGATCCTGAGCGGCTGGCAGGGGTTGAAGAGCGGTTGGATCTTCTGCATACCCTTGCGCGTAAGTATGGGGAGAACCAGGGCGCTATCCTTTCTTTCCGGGACCAGGCTGCTGCGGAAAGGGAGAACCTTGGCAACCAGGACGAGGAAGTGGCCTGCCTGGCCAAAGAAGAAAAGCGTTTGGCAACAGAGCTTTCCGAACTGGCGCAGCGTCTTTCGAAGAGCAGAAGAGAGGCGGGGGAGAAACTGGCCGGACGCCTGGGTACGGAATTAAAAGAATTGGGATTTCTGCAAGCGGTTTTTAAAGTCAAGGTTTTGCCCCGGGAAGATCCCGCTGGGTGGATTGGCTGGGATGGGAAAACCTTCCGCTGCGGGCCACGGGGCGCGGATGAGGTGGAATTTCTCATGGCTCCCAATCCCGGCGAAGAGCTTAAGCCGGTTTCCAAAACCGCCTCCGGCGGCGAGCTCTCCCGCATTATGCTGGCTATCAAGGCGGTCGCGGCCTCAGCCGCAGAAGTGCCTACCATGATATTCGATGAGATTGATGCCGGCATTGGAGGAGCTACGGCCGAGGCGGTGGGTCGCAAACTGGCGGCCCTGGCCAAAGAACGTCAGGTAATAGTTATTACCCACTTGCCGCAGATCGCCCGTTTTGCCAATACTCACTTCCAGGTTATCAAAAGCGTGGAACACGGCCGCACTTCAACCACGGTCGAATGTTTGGATAACGAGCGACGGATTGAGGAAATGGCCCGCCTGCTGGCCGGCGGCCGGATCACTGAGACCGCCCGGCAGCATGCCAGGGAATTAATCTGCCCTGCTCTTGATTCTTAGGCCCGCCTGTGCTAAAGTTGCATTATTTTATTTCCGGAGTGTCTGAAAAATGTCCTTTAAAATAAAGATAGATGAAGCCTTATGCAAATCCTGCGGGCTTTGCCTGGGCGTCTGCCCGAAAAAAATCATGGTTATTTCCGAGCGGAAAAACCGGCTGGGATTCAGAGTGGCCGCTTGTGTGGATGAAAAAAAATGCACGGGCTGCATGGCCTGCGCGCAAGTCTGTCCGGATATAGCCATAGAAATCTATCAGGAGGAGCAGGAGTGAACGGGCCGGTTTTTATGCGAGGCAACGAAGCTCTGGCCGAGGCCGCCCTGCGCGCCGGGTGCCGTTATTATTTCGGCTATCCCATAACTCCACAGAACGAGGTGCCGGCCTACATGTCCCGCCGCATGCCCGAGGTAGGCGGAGTTTTTCTTCAGGCCGAGTCCGAACTGGCGGCCATTAACATGGTATTCGGCGCGGCCGTGGCTGGCGCCCGGGCCATGACCTCTTCTTCCTCGCCCGGAATTTCCTTGAAGCAGGAAGGTATCTCCTATATGGCAGGCTGCGAGCTGCCCGGAGTCATTGTGAACATTGCGCGCGGCGGTCCGGGCCTGGGAAATATTTCGCCTTCTCAGGCTGATTACTGGCAATCCACGCGCGGCGGCGGGCATGGAGATTACCGGACCCTGGTACTGGCTCCGCACACGGTTAATGAAATGGTCGAATTAACCATGGACGCATTTGATTTAGCCGACCTTTACCGCAATCCCGTGCTTATTCTGGCCGACGGCCTGCTGGGCCAAATGATGGAGACGGTCAGGTTTCCTGACCCGGATGAGCAGCGCAAGACCGGGATGTTGCGGGGCCGGAAATTGCCTCCCAAAGATTGGACTTTAACCGGCTGCCAGGGGCGTTCGCCCCGTCTTATCCGTTCTTTATTAATGAAACCCGGCGCTCTGGAAGAACATAATTTTCACCTGGCAAAAAAATATGCCTTGATCGAGCGGGAAGAAACCAAAGCAGAAGAAATTGATTGCGAAGACGCGGATATTATATTGGCAGCCTATGGTATGTCCGCGCGCATAGCCAGGAGCGCCCAAGCCATGCTAGGGGAACTGGGAATCAAGGCCGGTATTTTCCGGCCCATAACCCTCTGGCCCTTTCCCTATATTCGTCTGGCTGAATTGGCCAGACGAATAAACCGTTTTTTAGTAATAGAAATGAGCGTAGGACAATTTATAGAGGATGTGCAATTAGCCGTAGCCCGGGAAAAAAGCCTCCAGCAGGTAAAGATCGGGCTCCTGGCCCGGCCCGGCGGCGGCGTGCCCACCCCGGAAGAAATAGTCGCCCGTGTCAGGGAGGTCTTGTCATGAGTCTTAAGCCCATATTTACCCGGACCCCGGGATTAAAAGCCGCGGCCACGAGTTATTGCCCCGGATGCGGTCATGGTATCGCGCACCGGCTTATGGCTGAGGCTGTGGTTGAACTGGGAGCCAGGGAACGCACCATTGCCGTAGCGCCGGTGGGCTGTGCGGTTTACGGGTATGATTATTGGAATTTTGATACTACTGAGGCGGCCCATGGCCGCACCCCGGCCGTGGCCACGGCCATCAAGCGGGTACTGCCGGACCGGATGGTTATCAGTTACCAGGGCGACGGCGACCTGGCTTCCATCGGCCTGGCTGAAATAATGCATGCCGCCAATCGCGGGGAACGCATCACGGTTATTTTCATAAATAATACCAATTACGGCATGACCGGCGGCCAGATGGCGCCGACCACCCTGGCCGGGCAGATAACGACTACCACTCCCTATGGCCGCAATGTGGATGAGACCGGACATCCCCTGAAAATAGCCGAGCTTCTGGCCGCCCTGCCAGGAGTAAAGTATTCGGCACGGGGAGGATTGCACAAACCCGGGCTGATCCGGAAAGCAAAATCGTATATGCTTAATGCCTTGAAGATTCAGGAAGCGAATTTGGGATTCTCGATTGTGGAATTACTCTCCAGCTGTCCGGCCAACTGGGGCCTGACTCCGGTAAAAGCCGTCGAGCATCTGGAAAAAGTAATGACGCCGGTTTTTCCCTTGGGTGTATTTAAGGACGAAACTCCGGGTCGGGAAGGTTGAACATGCTGAAACAGATTGTAATAGCAGGTTCGGGCGGGCAGGGCATTCAGTTTGCCGGACAGTTCCTGGCAAGCTCGGCTGTGCGCCAGGGCCTGGAAGCGACTTATGTGCCGAATTATGGAGCTGAACGCCGGGGCGGGCCTTCATATTGCTCAGTAGTCGTGGCTGACGGACCGATATATGCGCCGGTCTTTGCGCAGCCGGATGTGCTTATAGCTTTTGATCAAAGAGCCCGCAATCAATACGGCGCTTTGGTCAAACCCGCTGGATTAATCCTGACTAACTCAGACCTGGCCGCCCAAAAGGCCGCAGCTGAGCAAGCCCGGGTTGTTTCCATCCCGGCTTCCAGCCTGGGAGACCAACTTAGGCCGGGGAGCGGTTTTAACCTGGTTATGCTGGGCGCCTTCCTGGCTATCTTCAGCGGAGTTGAAGTGAAGACCGCGGAGGCGGTTTTAAAAGAACAATGCGCTAAAAAACCCGGAACCCTGGAAATTAATCTCCAGGGCCTGGCCAAGGGAGCGGAAATCATCAAGCTGGGGGGAGAAAAAAATGATTCGCAAAGCCCATCTGGATGACGCACCGGATATTCAGCGGATTATAAATTTATACGCCAAACAGGGCAAAATGCTGGCCCGGTCGCTCTCCGAGATATATGAGAATATCCGGGATTACAGCGTGGCCATTGACAAAGGCCGGCTGGCCGGAGTAGTGGGTCTGCATGTGAATTGGGAAGACCTGGCTGAGGTGAAATCCCTGGCAATAAAGAAAAATTATCAAGGCCGCGGATGGGGGCAACAACTGGTTCAGGCGGCTCTGAAAGAAGGCCGCGAGCTCGGCATAAAGCGGTTTTTTACCCTGACCTATATACCTCCGTTTTTTAAGCCCCTGGGTTTTAAAATTATTGCCCGGGACAGACTGCCGCATAAAGTATGGAGCGAATGCGTAAAATGCCCGAAATTCCCCAACTGCGACGAAATTGCCATGCTCCGGAAAGATCAGAGCGCTGTTCGGAAGATGAAAAAGGTATCCGGGCACTCATAATACTCAAAGTACCGTTTGGCTGTCATTCCGGCATGATTTTAGCCGGAATCCAGGAAAGATAAAATGCATTTAGGACCGTGAGTAACCGGTTACTGAAGGGTGAATTGTAATCACAAGTGCAACATAATCGGGATGAAAAAGAAGAAAAGCGCTTGACACACCGCCTGAAATCCGTATTATTTAGAATCTTTGGGCGGATAGCTCAGCTGGTTAGAGCGCCTGCTTTACACGCAGGAGGTCACAGGTTCGAACCCTGTTTCGCCCACCAGTGTTTTTCGCTGTGAGCGAAAAACGAAGTCCTGAACATAATAGTTCAGGACGGTCGATTGCTCAATTGTTTTATTGTTCGCGATTTGATAAAATTTGGAAGTGAGTAAAAGAACAACCTGGCCGCTCACTTCGTTTGATTATGGGGTCGTAGCTCAGTCGGTTAGAGCGCCTGCCTGTCACGCAGGAGGTCGCGAGTTCGAGTCTCGTCGACCCCGCCATTTTTTCGCCATCGGCGAAAAAATAGAGTAGTAGAACAATCAATCAATGGAACAGTTGTTTTTTCTCGCCCCTCAGAACAGTTCAAGCGAACTGCTTTGAGGGGTTTTGTATTTCGTAGGGGCGGGTTTCAAACCCGCCCGCGGGATGACGTTCCAATGGTTTTTAAATCAAGGGCCGGCATGTCCTTCGGCAGGCTCAGGATAAAGAAGCCGGCCCCTACGGTTTGTATGAATGGCAAATCGGTTTTGTATTCCGTAGGGGCGGGCCCCCGTGCCCTGAGCATGTCGAAGGGCGTGCCCGCCACTTGAGACCTTCATGCCCGCAAATAATGATGAATGCATATGGAGAAATGATTATGAAATATTGGGATAATTTACCTCCGGCGGCTTGTCATCTCTGGAATTTCCCGAAATTACTCAACCATTACTAATTCTTGGTTTTGAGCAGTGGTTTCTATGATTTAGCGATTTTCCCCGTAAGCGTCAAATTAACCACATATCCCCCTCTCCCCGCAGAAATGTGGGGAGAGGGTTGGGGTGAGGGGTCCTGCTTAGGGTTTTACAGATTTTCCGCCTTGACTTCGGTAGGCAGCAGTTGACGCAATGCTTCCGGCGTAGCAGCGGAAGGCAGACGAGAGAAGAGATAATTTAGGTGCCGTAGTTAAAATGTTAAAATAAGAAAAAAAGCGAAAGGAAAAAAGAAATATCTGTCTAAATAAGTATGGCCAGACAGAGAAGAATAAACATACCAGGAGCGATCTATCATGTTATTGCTCGAGGATTAAATGGAATGAATATCTTCCGGGATAACAGTGATAGAAAAACCTTTCTTAATAGATTGGCAGAAGTAGTGAATGAAAGTAAATTTAGGTGCCGTAGTTAAAATGTTAAAATAAGAAAAAAAGCGAAAGGAAAAAAGAAATATCTGTCTAAATAAGTATGGCCAGACAGAGAAGAATAAACATACCAGGAGCGATCTATCATGTTATTGCTCGAGGATTAAATGGAATGAATATCTTCCGGGATAACAGTGATAGAAAAACCTTTATTAATAAATTGGCAGAAGTGGTGAATGAAAGTAAAAGCCGATGTTATGCATGGACGCTGATGTCAAATCATATTCACTTATTAATCAGGTCTTCAGAGCAACCATTGAGCGAAGTAATGCGGAGAGTATTATCATATTATGCAATTCATTTTAATAAAAAGCACAAAAGAAAAGGCTATCTATTTCAAAATCGATTTAAATCAATATTATGTCAAGAAAATAGCTATTTTTTAGCGCTGATCCGTTATATTCACCTTAATCCGGTAAGAGCTGGACTTGTAGAGAGCATGAAAGATTTAAATAATTATAAGTATTGCGGACATGCAACAATAATAGGCAAATACAAGAATGAATTTCAAGAAATTAGTGAGGTGTTATCGTGGTTCGGAAGTAAAAGAAGATATGCTATTGATAAGTACCAAGATTTTATGTTAGATGGATGGTCAGAAGGTAAACGCGAAGATTTAACAGGCGGAGGATTAAGAAGAAGCGCAGGTGGTTGGCATGGGATATTTGAATTAAAGAAACAAAAGGAAAGATGGCAAGGTGATGATCGAATACTTGGAGATGGCGAATTTGTAAAAGAAGTATTAAAGCAAGCAGATGAGAAAATGAAAAAAGCAGAGAAGCGAAGAAGAGAAGGATGGACTCTGGAAAAACTTGCTATTTACATATGTCGAATGATGAAAGTGAATCTGGAAGATTTAAATAAAAAAGGTAAAAGTAATGATTTGTCATATGCAAAGGGAATGATAGCATATTGGGGATGTAAAGAATTAGGATTAAAAGGATCAGAAATAGCGCGATATTTGGGCATTAGTAATCCGGGAGTTAGTTATTTGGTTAAAATAGGAGAATTTATAACTAAAGAGAAGTCTTGGATATTTTAACATTTTAACTACGGCACCTTATGCGATGTCTACAGCTCGGCAAACCCCAGGCGCCCAAGAGCCGAGCTGGAGCTCGGCGTTCCCAGACGTCTTCCTGAACTTTCCTCCCGAAATTACGCAACCATTACTAATTCCGGTTTTTGAGTAATGGTTTCTATTATTTTGCGATTTTCCCCTTGCTATTTAATTTATTCTATTTCAATATTTAAGAGTGGCTGGCCTCCGGTACAAGATTGGTGAATGAAAAAAGGCTGAAAAGCCTTTGGGGAGCTGGAGCAGGTAAATTGACAAAGTTGACATTGTTCCCCATTCCCAGAACCGGTTTTAGCGATTAACCAGGGAATTAAGTTTAGTAGAGGATGAAAATCACCGAAAGGATGGAAATGATAAAATTAAAAACGTACGCCATCGGTGATATTCATGGTGCGTACAAAGCATTATTACAGTGTTTTAAGCGCTCAAAGTTTGATTACAAAAAAGACCGTTTAATTGTGATGGGCGATGTTTGCGACGGGTATCCGGATGTTAAGCAGTGCATTGATGAACTGTTGAAGATTAAACACTGCGATCTGGTCATTGGCAATCATGATATGTGGGCTTTGGATTGGGCATTACGGGGCGCTGAGCCGGAGATATGGACGAGTCAAGGTGGTGATAGAACAATAGCGTCATATAATGACGGCCCTATGCCAAAGACGCACATTGATTTCCTAAAGGGCGGACAACTATGGATCGAGCGTGATGAACAGGTCTTTGTACATGGCGGGTTCAATCCCGATGTATCGCTAGCAAGTCATAACGCGCAGGCATTGGTCTGGGATAGAAAGCTCTTTGATATGGCATGGAAGAAGCAGATGGCCGGACATGAATGTAAAATAGGCCGGTATAGGGATATCTTTGTCGGTCACACAACAACCGCGCTTTATAACACATTACAGCCTATTCATGCTTGCAATGTTTGGAATATCGATACCGGTGCGGGATGGTCAGGTAAGCTCACGATCATGGATGTTGATTCTAAGGCATACTGGCAGTCGGATTTGACTCCAGACCTGTACGACGGAACACCGGATAGTTCATAAATTAAGCCGCTAATTGATCACAACACCAGGGTCGTCTGAATGCAGTCCAGTGTCAACTTTGTCAGCTTAGCTGCTCAAGCTTCCCGAAGCTTTTTCAGACTTTATTCATCCACCAATCTAGATACCGAATACCTGGACGGTACCCCGGGAGCTGAACAACTTCAAGCAAAGTATTTATTAACATTGACATATTGTACATAATGATGTACAATGAGAAGTACATAAGGAGGTGTTTATAATGACAGCTTTGCCTATTGCCGAAGCTCGCCGGGAGCTTAATCATTTGCCGGAAAAACTCAGGAAAGCGCATGAAGCCATTACCGTTACACGAAGAGGCAAGCCGATTATGGCTATTATGGATTGGGAATTCTATGAGACAATTATTGAAACAGTTGAAATACTGGGTGACGCAAAAATTATGCGGGATATTAAGCGGGGCATTAGAGATATTAAAGCGGGCAAGGGGATTTCGTGGGAGAAAGCTAAGCGGGAATTAGTTTTGTGAAATACTCGGTTACTATTGCTCCCGCCGCTTTGAAAATGATAAAAGCTATTTCTGACCGGAGAATACGTAAAAAGCTAATAGAACGTATAGATGGACTTATATATGAACCTGAAAAAAAGGGTAAACCATTATGGGGTGAGTTATCAAATCTTCGAAGCATCAGAGCTGTTGGTCAGAGGTATAGAATAATTTATTGCGTAAAACATAAAAAAATCGAGGTGATTGTAATAGCGGTTGGGATTAGAAAAGAAGGCGAAGCAGTTGATATTTATAGATTGCTTAAAAGGCTGGTAAAAAACAAGTTGCTCTGACTTTGCGCCACTAGTTCCATCCGGCACCAGGTTCGAAACTCATCTATTCGGCCCTGCCATTTTTCGCGTTGGTATAATGAGGTTTTTATCATCTTTTCCTCAGATCAGTTCAAACGAGCAGTTTTGAGGGGTTTTTTATTTCCTGCGTGCATCCATCCGTGTTTAAATGATTTTGTAGGGGCGGGCCCTGTGCCCTGAGCATGTCGAAGGGCGTGCCCGCCCAATAATAGTGAGATAATTATTTTAAAGGAGCAAACCAAAAAAATGCCCAAATCAACCCGGATATTAATTGCCATAGGAATATTGCTGGTAGATGTGGTTATCTTTTTTCTTCCCTTAACCGCCATATTTATAATGTATATAATTATCGCAAATCCCCTATGGTTTAGAAAATTTCTGAATGAGATGCAGTAAGCTAGTTCGGCGTTTCAGGAGGAGGTTACTTGTGTACTGCGGCCCCGCACTTGGGGCATTTTAATGACTGCATTCTAAAACCGGGTTTGGGCGGAACGTCCGCTTGGCAGGCAGGGCATTGCAGCGTGCCGGCGGGTCTGGGCTGACCGGAGGTTGTATTGATGAACTTCCGGTGTGATTGTTTAAAATTTTTATCCATCCTGATAGGATTTTGTCCGTTTCTTTGTGACATACTTTTCCTCCGTGTTGACCATTACTGGCGGGACAGGTTTCTGATCCGCCTTGAAAAGATAGTTTACTATAAAATCCAGGTTCTGTACTAATTATTTGAGAAATGTTTGGTCGCGGGGGGAGGCTGGAGGCAGCGCAGCAGCCTGATTCCTGTATTCAATCAATTCATTCCGCTTTTTCATGTCATTGGCCGGGCCGGCCACGATGAGGATTTTCTGGACGCTTGAACCCACCTGGCTTGTCATCACGCTTGAACCCGCCGGGCCTGTCATCGCGCTTGAACCCACCGGGCCTGTCATCGCGTTTGAACCCCCCGGGTTTGTCTTTGCGCTTGAGCCCGCCCGGCCTGTCATCACGCTTGAATCCGCCGGGCCTGTCATCGCGCTTGAACCCACCGGGCCTGTCATCACGCTTGAACCCACCGGGCCTGTCATTGCGCTTGAACCCACTGGGCTTGTCATCACGCTTGAACCCGCCGGGCCTGTCATCGCGCTTGAACCCACTCGGTCTGTCATCGCGTTTGAACCCACCCGGCCTGTCATCGCGTTTGAACCCACCCGGCCTGTCATCGCGTTTGAACCCACCGGGTTTGTCTTTGCGCTTGGCCCCAGCCGGCTTGTTTTTGCGTTTTGGATGATGTTTGCGAAATTTTGGTTTTTTATCGAGTGGAAGGTCTGAACCCTTCTCGCTTTGGGGCGAGGTGATCGTTTGTGTGCCGCTGTCCGCTGCGTTTTGTTCGGACAAAGCAGGTTTTTGAGGGGTGGGTCGGGCTTCCATTACGGAAAGGAAACGGCCTTTGAATTTTTGCTCATGCAAAGCTAAAATAGCTGCTTTCGCTTCAACCGGATTAGGCATTTCGATATAACCGGATCCTTTACGAATTCCGGGTTTTTTATTTTTAAGGAGAGTCACGGAGGAAACTGTGCCATGGGATTGGAATGCCTCAAATAATTCCGCTTCCGTAGTTTTATAGGGAATACTACTGACAAAAAGTTTCAAGACAAGACTCCTTGGTTTGGTGAGGCTGACTGTGCCCTGTCAGGAAAAAGGCGGAGATTCCATGCAGAGCGGCGACAGGGTCCGAGACTGCGTTGGTTATCTGTGTGGCAGCTGGGACATGGCAGGACAATAGTATCAAGCGGTTACTATTAATGTCAAGGAGAGGAGTGAAATTAATGAGAGGCAATTGTTCAACTGCGCAACTGTTCATGAATTTCTTTTTTCTAACCTCTAATTTTCCTCGCCCTCAGATCAGTTCAAACGAGCTGTTTTGAGGGGTTTTGTATTCCTACATGCATCCGTCTGGGATTTCGTAGGGGCGTGCCCTGTGCCCTGAGCATGTCGAAGGGCGTGCCCGCCCTTTTATTTACGGGGGATTACACTCTGCTTGGTTTTGCCTTCTGTAAATCGAAAAAAGTCCAGTGTTCCCGGACTTTAGGCTGGTGCGGAGTAAAGTAATTGACGCTTTTTGGCGGGAATGATATGGTTATTTTGAAAAGCAAAGTTCTATCAGTTGGCGCCAGCGGCTACCGCGGCCGGTTCATATAAAAAGCGAGGGTGCAGTTTAATCGCCATGAAATCGGTTAAAAAATATTTGCTTATCGGGGTTGGTTTTTTTTCTCTGGTTTTAGGCATTGCGGGGATATTTTTACCGCTTACCAGGGCGCTATGCTACAGCCGTTAAAGTGATAGCCAGTACCCCAACCTTTGATCGTTAAAGGCAATGTCTAAATGGCGGAGGCATAGCTTGATGAAAGTTCTGATTATTTATGATTCGTTTTTTGGCAACACCGAGCAGATAGCCCGGGCGATCGGCAACGCCCTTGGCTCCCCGAAGGATGTCGAAACCTTGCGGGTAAGTAACGCCAAGCTGGAACAGCTAACCGGGTTGGAACTTTTGATAGTCGGTTCCCCTACCCGGGCATTTAGACCTGCGGAAGCGATTAAGAATTTCCTGAAAAGAATTTCCCCGGATGGTCTCAAAGGCGTCAAGGTGGCTGCCTTCGATACCGGGATAGGGATGAGTGATATGAAATCATCCGCATTACGTATTTTAGTAAAAATCGCAGGCTATGCCGCCAAACCCATTGCCGACCGGCTCAAGAAAAAAGGCGGAGACCTGGTAATGCCCCCGGAAGGATTCTGGGTAAAAGGGACAGAAGGTCCGCTGAAAGAAGGCGAACTTGAACGAGCCGCCGGCTGGGCAAAACGTATCAATGAAGTCCGAAAACTTAGGTAACCGCGGTTTGCATGAGCAACCGTCGGATAAATCGTAATCAAGCTTTTATCCGCCTTCGCAGAAGATCCCGGCCTTGGCCAGGGATGAATGCGGAAGTTGCTTCGGCGTGATGTCGCCCCACCACTTGGACGGATAACCACGGGCTTGCCCGTGGGCGCCATTCCAGTTATCCGGAAGAGGGCCAGGTTTTTGGGTTCCGGGCAGAGTTCTGGAGCCACAATACTTAATCCATATTAATTAAATATAATTAAGTATTGTTCCCATAACTCGGGATATTGTGGCGCGGCTAAAGAACGTAGGGAACAGAGCGGCAATAATGTCTGTTGCTTAGACTGGTTTTATGCTTGGGAAAATGCCTGCATAAGTAAGAAAGAATTCTAAATTATAAAAAGGGGGGATATGTTATGGGAACCAAAGGCCGGGAAATCGTGGGTGTTGATGTACAGGAATTAATTAAAAGACTGAATCAGGCATATGCAGATGAGTGGTTGGCCTATTATCAGTATTGGGTAGGCGCTAAAGTAGCGTGTGGAAGAATGAGAGGCATCATCGCTGCGGAGTTGGAGGAACACGCTCAAGAAGAATTAAAGCATGCGGGAATTCTGACAGAGAGGATAATGCAGCTGGGAGGAACGCCTTTGTTGGAGCCGCAAGATTGGTATAAAGAGACGAATTGCGGATATGATAAACCTTCCGACCCTAATACCAAAAAACTGCTGGAACAAAACATCAAAGGCGAACAATGTGCGATTGGCGCTTATCAGAAATTGCTGGAATTTGTCAAAGACAAAGATCCTATTACCCACAGCCTGGTTTTAGAAATTTTAAAAGATGAGGTAGAGCACGAGGAAGATTTAGAGGCGATCCTGGAAGATATTCGGTGATTTTGTTTAAAAACTCAGTGCTGTCTCAGCAACCATTAGCATGTTGTTATGAAAATCAATAAATATAGTTGTAAAAATATTTTTGGGCCGGTTGCAGCATAAATTAACTTCGCCCTTTTGTAAAGGGGGATAGAGGGGGATTTAATATGGAATAAATTCCCCCTCGCCCTCCTTTTACAATAGAAATATTTCCTGGATACCCGCTAACCACATGCGGGTATGACAAAAAATGTGTTGCGGCACAGTCTCGTCCAAGTGGGAATCGGACGCTATGGTATCATACTTGAATAACACAGTCCGATAGAATCCTAGCCGTCCAATCATCAATTTTTTACATTTACAGCCGGAAAAACCTTTGTATAATACAGTTATGAAATTTGAAGAGTTTGAAATGGCAGTCAATGAAGCGGTAGGAGAACTGCCGCCTAAATTCAAAAGAGTGCTTCAAAAGGAAGGAATAAAAATACTGCCCCGGCATAGGGTTCCCGGGAAAATAAAAGAGGAGTTTCACGGAGAAATTGTCTTGGGGGTATTTATCGGCGTTTCGAGAAAAGATAGAAGTGCATTTTTAGTTCAGAAGGAGCCCACCCGGATAGAAATATACCAGGAAAGTTTTGAAAAAGTATATGGAGAGAAGCTGAGCGATGTGTTCAGAGCTGAAATTACACAGACCGTGATTCACGAAATAGCGCATTATTTTGGTTTTGACGAACACGAAATAGCTGCCAGAGGCTACTAATATACCCTCTCAGCGTTCAAGTCGCGCTTAATATGCAACTGCGAATTCCCCGCTCTTCAGAGCGGGGAATTTAAGTGGAAACGTCGATTCGGTTCCTTAGAAGTATAGGCCTCTCAGCGTCCGGTTGGCTGTCAGCGTCCGGTTGGCTGTCAGTGTTCGGCTGGCTGTCAGTGTTCGGCTGGCTGTCAACGTGAAGGCGGCTGTCAACGTGAAGGCGGCTGTTAGCACTCGGGACGCCGGCGCTATTTTGGGGATTAGCCTTGTTTCTTATGTTAGCTGCTTTTTTAGCAGCAGATGACGCCGGCTCGTAAGTTTCCGGTATTCGCTCAAAAACTTTCTGGCTCTGCTTGTGAGGCATATCTATAAAAAGTTCAGGCATAATATCTTTTAAAATAGTTTTTCCTAAAATACGAAAAGCGATAGCCCCGCGGTTTATGGATTTAGAGATTTTATCGACCAGATGAACCGGCAGCCCCAGTTCTTTTGATTTTTTAAGGTGCCGATTAGCGGGAATGAAGGTGTTATAAAGTCTGCTGCCAACCAAGGCTTTCAATTTTTTCAAATTACTCGCATCGAAATGCTCTGAATACTGAAAATTATTTACAAAAACCCGGATTATTACTTTTCGCCAATGTCTGTCATTGATCATTTCGGCTTCTTTTATAATTTGGGTTATTCCCGCCAATCCGCCGGCGCCGGCTTCTGTCGGTATCAGGATCATATCGGCCGCTAACAAGGCCGCCCGGGTCAGATATCCGATATACGGTCCGTTATCAATAATTACCAGATCATACTCGGATTTAATCTCATGCAGGGCTTCTGTAAGTACGGCGATTTGATGGAAATCTTCTGCTATAAAGGAAAGTCTGTGATTCGAAAGAAAGATGGTTAGATTTTCATGCTTAAAGTTAATATTTAATTGTTTGAGAAGGCCATTACCTGCCAAAGTGACGCCTATTTTTTTAAAACTGATTCCCGTGTAGATATCCGCCATGTTTCTTTCATTTTCATGAATATTCCGGCCTAAATAGACTCCCACGTTTCCTTGGGGATCATTATCGATCAAAGCTACGCGTAAATTCCAGTCCGCGAAAAGAGCTGCCAGACTTATCGCGGATGTGGTTTTACCGACCCCGCCTTTGTTGTTCGCAATCGCTATTACTTTTGCCATGAGGATTAATAAACCTCCTATAATATTAACGGCCGGAAAGGGTAATTAGTGAAGCCTAATGCCGATTAAAGGCATGATTTAATTATACCCAGGATAACAAAAATTGTGTAAAAAGTAAAACGCAATTATAATATTCTGGATAAAAAGGGATTTTTGGCCGCCAGCCGATAGTTATAAAAAGGCATAACGTAGGGTTTTTATTTACAATTATTGCCAAGTGTTCTAAACTAAGCAAAATAAAAACCGGATAAATGCCATGCGGACGACCTGGCGATTGCCAATGAATTGAAGTTCACAAAGGAGACAGGCTTATGTCAATAAAGGAAATGATAGAAAAATGCGGGAAATTAAATTTTTATGAAAAGCGGACTTTAACGGATGATTGTGGTGATTTTGTTGTTTTAAATGAGGAAATGGAAAAATTAAATCAACATCTTGTGAAATATTTAAATCCCCCCATAAAACCAGCCGGCGTCGCCCCCACTAAGGCGGATATAAAATTAACTAATTATTATGGCGGAATTCAAAAGCAACAAACACTTTATTTAAAAAATAATAAGCAAGACGCAATTCTGGCTATGTGCTGGCCTTGGTCGAATGGCTCTTATATCACTGTAAAGATGTTCCGGCTATCTACCGACAGTTATGAAAAATTAAACATTACGGAGGATGACCGCTTAGGTTTCTGGCAGAAGATTAAAAAGATTTTCAAGTAATTAGCTCCTGTTGCGGAAAGGTTGTTTTCTGAAAGAGTTGTCATACCGGCGAAACAGGCTGTGTCATAACTCTGGTTTTGAGCAATTTAACCAAGTTTGTCATTTCGAGGCGTAGCCGAGAAATCTCCAAACGTCCTTTTAAATTAAGCGTTTTCGTGGAGATTCCTCACTACGTTCGGAATGACAAAGTAACATAAATGCTTCTGGAAAACTATTATGACACAGCCTGGAAAGCCGGTATCCAGATTAATTTGGACAGCAATGATTATATACTTATTTTTTAGGATTTCGCTGACTAATTAATTTGGTGTGTTTTTCACGTTGCCGGGGAGTAGCATAGTGGTGGTTTTCTCTAAATGGCCCATTGGCTTTGACGAAAACCATATCAACTTGGGCCAGCGCGCCATCCAGGGGACGTAATTGTCCTCCGTAGATATCATACGCACAAAATCCCAGGTTTTTCATCCCGGCAACCACGTCAAAAAATTGGGGGCCGTTTTTATAGAATTGAAAGAAAGAAACTTCTAAGATGATTACTTCCGTCTCGGATAATATCCCGGCGGCTCCTTCCAAAACTAAAAGTTCTGCGCCCTGAGTATCAATTTTTATTAAATAAGGTCCCGGCATATTCTTCATGCGACATAGCGTGTCAAGCCTGACCATATCTACTCTTCGGGAAAGTCCATCTGCCTTCAAACCTTCTGATTCTTTAAAAATTGTGGACCCGGACAGATCAGGGTGAACATTTATGGCTATAGTTCCTTCGCGGTTCCCGGCGGCGGCCAGTACATATTCCGCTTTATATTGTCGAATGATCTTTTCCAGCACGGATTTATACTCTGCGAGCGGCTCTACCAGCAGATGGGTTGAATTGGGAAACTGCCGATATAATGAGTAGGTGCCATAAGCTACTCCAACATCAATTACGGTTTTAGGATGAAATCCCATGCTGGAAAGATGTTCCAGTGCTCCCCGCATATCATGCCGGGCGGATGATTTGATTTTATATAAACCTATCCCCCAAAAGCGCAGAAGATTTCTTATTTTAAGTTTTAAAAATTTTAGCATAACGCATAAATGCCTTTTAGTTTATTTTTACTAATAACCACGAAGTTGCCTCGGAGCCTGTCGGACTTTAGTTATTCTCCCCCTTTTTCAAAGGGGGAAGAGTGCTCAAAATTCGATTTTGTACTTAAGTCCGACAGACTCCTGGAGATTGAAAAACAGACTTTACATAACATGGTTTTTTCTCCATAATCGAAAAATATTCATGGGATGAGCAGCCACCCGGTAAAGAATTCTGAAGAATGAAACAGAGAATATCTTGTTCGGAATAAATGGTCAAGCAAATAAGACCGGCCTTTCCTCCTTGATTGACATTATCGGTGAAGCGTGAAGGGGAGGAACAATCTTGCCTATGATCTTGAACCGCACCGCACAGATGGGGACTGCGCCGATTGGCCGTCTCCTTATTCGGCTAGGCACTCCGGGCATGATCTCCATGTTCATCATGACCTTGTACAATATAACCGACACCTTCTGGGTAGCCAAACTCGGATCCCGGCCCATAGCAGCCTTGACCATCGCTTTTCCTTACCAGATGTTGCTGGTGGCTATCGGCGTGAGCTCCGGTGCGGGATTCTCTTCCTTGATTTCGCGCCGCTTCGGCGAGGGAAAAATCGAAGAAACCAACAGGATTGCCGGACAAATATTTCCGCTGGTGCTGGGTTTTGGTCTGCTTTTCTGGATTGCCACTACCTATTTTACCCGGCCGGTATTGGAAGTTTTCGGGGTGACATCGGATATTTATGCACCGGCCCGGGATTATCTTTTCATTATAGGATTTGGCGTTTTTTTTACTTTGTTTTCCATGATATCCAATAACGTACTGCGCGGTTCCGGGAATACTTTTGCGCCCATGCTCTTTATGGGTGTGGCCGCCATTCTGAATATAATCCTGGACCCTTTTTTAATATTCGGGATCGGTATTTTTCCGGTCTGGGGCGTACAGGGAGCTGCCGTGGCCACGCTGATTTCTCAATTTATCGCGGCCGGGGGCAATTTTATATATTTACTCAGCCGGCATTCGGGCTACCGATTTCGTTGGTCATATCTACGTCCGAATTGGCCCATGCTTTTTAAAGTATACCAGGTGGGGCTGCCGGCTTTTGTGATGCAATTTACCGCCTCCCTGACTATGGTGGTCATTAATCGGATTTTAAGCGGGTTCGGTTCCCAAGCGATTGCCGCCAATGGTTTGATTTTCCGCTTGATCAGCCTGATGGTTATGCCGGTTATCGGCTTGGGTCAAGGGCTTTTGCCTCTGGTGGGATATAATTTCGGTGCCCGCAGGCCGGGCCGGATTTGGTCGGCCGTGAGACTGGCTTCATTTTCCTCGTTGCTTATCATTGCTTTGGGCTATGTCTGGCTCCAACTTTTTCCGACTTTCTGGATAAGGCTCTTTACCCGGGATGAAGCTTTTCTGCCTTTGGCCGCATCGGCGGTCAGGATGGCCACGCTTTTCCTCCCGCTGGTGGGACCGCTGTTCATATGGATCATAACCTTTCAAGCTCTGGGACAAGGCCGTACGGCTATGATGATTTCCTTGTCCCGCCAAGTGATATTTCTTTTACCCCTGCTGCTGATCCTTCCGAAATTCATGGGGGTGATGGGTGTTTGGGCTGCCATTCCCATCTCCGATGCCATGGCTTTTTTAATTGGGGGTGCTTTTATTCTAAACGAATATCGCCAACAAAAACGTGCGCAAGTTAGTATATCGGAAGAACGAAAATTGGGTGTGGAAGAATGTATACCTCCCGATTGGGTGGGGTGAGATTAAAAGGTCGTGGCACCCGGCTGAGCAGTTTGGGGATTTTTAGGGACACGACCGCGGGCATTGGCCTGACCAGCAGTAAAGGCAGAGTTTTTCCTTGTCCAACCCGATGGCCCTGACCATATCGTCAATGGTTTGGTACTTGAGACTGGTCACTTCCAAATCCTTGGCGATCCAGTCCACCATTTGCTGGTATTTAGGGCTCTGGTTATCCAAGTATTCGGAAACATCCTCAATGTCTTCACCCTCCAAAGCACGGGTGGCCCGGCGCGCAGCCAATTCATGGATACTGCGGGTGGAAAGGTTGAAGCGGCAGGGGAACATAAGAGGTGGGCAGGCCGCCCGGACATGGATCTCCCGGGCCCCGTTGTCCCAGAGCTTCTTGATGGCAAAGTTTTTCAACTGGGTTCCCCGCACCACCGAATCCTCACACAGGATGATCCGGTTGCCCCGGATGACATCGGCAATGGCCACTAACTTCATCTTGGCGATTAAATCCCGCTTGGTCTGCGATGGCGGAGTGTAGCTTCTGCCATAACCCGGCGTGTACTTGACCAGGGGACGGCGAAAGGGCGCTCCGGATTCCAGGGCATATCCCAGGCCGTGAGCCAGACCTGAATCCGGTACGCCGGAGATCAGATCGAAATCCTGCCCCTGATCCTGGCGGGCCAGGTTCCGGCCGCAGCGCTCACGCACTATTTCCACATTGATGCCTTCATAAGTGGATGCCGGAAAGCCGGTATAAATCCAGAGAAAAGCGCATATCTGCTTTGCGGAACTACCTTTGGTCTTTTGAACTAAACCGTCCTTTTCATTGATCAGGACGATCTCGCCGGGAGCCAAGTACTTCACAACCTCGAACCCGAGGTTATGGAAGGCCGTGGTTTCGGTGGTTACGGCCCAGGCGTTCGCGCGCCGGCCCACAATGAGGGGGGTATACCCGGCTCGATCCCGGGCCGCGTAGATGCCGTCGCGATGCAAGAACAGCAGTGAACATGACCCGGCAATGGCATTAAACATCTTCTCAATGCCGGCGGGAATATCAGGGGCTTGGGTGATAAGCTTGGCCGCCAGTTCGGTGCGGTTGACTTGGTTGCTGCCCATTTCACTAAAGGAAATCCCTTGAGTCAGCAGGTCGGCTGCCAAGGCATCGGCGTTTTCAATGAAACCGCTGGTAACCAGGCAAAAAGGGCCGAACCGGGAATTAAGATAAATGGGCTGCTCATCGCAGTCACTGATAACGCCGATCCCGCGGTTACCCGGCATGCGGCCGGTTTCTTCCAGAAATTTTGCCTTGAATTGGTCCGCGCTGATATTATGGATCCGGCGGGAGAATCCCTCCGGGCCTAGAACCGCCAGGCCGCCGTACTCGGTTCCCAGATGGGAATGGTAGTCAGTGCCGTAGATTAAGGATTCCGAGCAATGGCCCTCTTCCGCTACTCCAAAAATACCGCTCATCCTGTACCCTCCGCAATTTGTAATTCGGATGACAGTATACTTAATAAAAACACTTTGTCAATGTTCCAAATACTCCCGCAAACCCCCATATCGAACATTGACAGTCCGGCCAAATACCGTTAAAATCAAGCCCTATGAAAAATCATTTGCGGGCTGTTTTAAGCATAGGGTTAATAGCTGTTTTTTTTTCAATCGCCGGAGATATATCGGCCGTAACGGAAAAAAATCGTCCGCTAAGTCCCGCCGGGATAAAAAAAATAGTAAGCGGTAAGCAAAAAACCGATTTATCTGATTTTGGCCAAGTGATAAAACGGCAATGGGATTTTCAAAAAAATACCCAGAAAAAATTAACTGTTGCCTGGAAGCCGCTGGCCGGACAATGGCGCGTGGGGATTGAACCGGGACAGGCTGATAATCGCGTTCTAAACCAGACGGATAATCGCCGCCGGAGCCAAATATTTTTGAGCCGGGCAAAATATACCAATTTTGAGTTTTCTGTCCGGCTGCGGGTCGATACTTCCCGGGACCAGACCCGGAACTGGCAAGCAGGACTGATTTTCCGCCGGGTGGATGCCGACAGTTATTATAAATTAAGAGTTACTTCCGCAAATATCGCGCTTTCCCGGCATGCTCCGGGATGCCCGGCTGTCATTCCCGGAAGCGAGAGCAGCACGAAAGCTGCTTCCGCCACGGGAAAGCATGCCAAAGCCGATGAGCAGATGCTTATGATGCTGCCGTTAGGAGTTTCCCCGGATAAGTGGTATGTATTGAAAGTAATCTGTCTGGGGGAGCAGATTACTATAAAACTCGACGGCAAGGAAATACGAACAATTAATGATTTTGGAATCGGCTGCGGGAAACTCGGTCTTTTTACTTATAAAAGCCGGGCTTTTTTTGATGATTTACAATTGACCTACTTGCCGGTTACGAAAATCTCTAAAGGTATCCGGCCTCACCGGAAGGTTTTTCAGCCTTCGCGAGGGCGGAAACTGCTGGTTTATTACCGCAATCCCAAGACCGGACCGATAACGGTTAGGGTTATGGATAACAGGGGGGAGCTTTTTAATGTGTTGACCCAGGGAGTCCACCGAGCCGGGATTAACAGCGTGGTTTGGGATGGATGGGGGATATCAGGCCGAAAACCTGAAGCCGGAAGATATGTGCTGGAATTCAGCGGGGGAGGCCGGGTCAACGCTGCTTATGTGCGCGTCAAGCCGTGAGGTTTCGGGAAATTATAATATGCTGCATGAAAAGGGGACAGGGCATGAGGAGTTTCAGCTTAATTAACGGGGTGGTTTTTATTTTACTTCTCGGGTTCTGGCCGGCAATATCATCCAACGCTTCCCCGGAGTCGCTGGATGATACCGCAGTGGCGAGCTATCGTAAGGCCATCGCCGTTGACCCGCAGGATGTTGTTGCTCATTTTAACCTCGGATTGGCGTTGTACAAGTCGGAGCGCTATGAAGAGGCCCGGGAGGTTTTGGAAAAATGCCTGAAGCTGAATTCGCGGGATTCCCAGGCGCTTACGCAGGTAGCCGGTCCGGCGAATCAAATTCTTGGGATTATCTACTATACGCATTTACGCGATGACCGGCGGGCCATCAAGGCGCTGGAACGCAGTCTGAAACTGCTCCCCCATGATCCGGATACTTATTATGCCATGGGTTTGGCGAGGATACGGCTTAAAAATATGAAGGCCGCTATCCGTGATTTTGAGCAGGCTGTCCAATACGGAGACGCCCGGCAGGCCGATGTTTTTTTTCAATTGGGACGTGCGCAGTTAAGTGTGGGCCAAAACCAGGCAGCTATCGCCAGTTATCAGAAAGCGCTGGAAATTGAGCCCGAGTTTAAGGTGGTTCTGGAAAATCTCGCATTGCTCTACCATAATCAGAAGGATGATGAAAATACCATTAAGGTGATTAACCGGCTGGTCAAACTTGAGCCCATGAATTTCAATGCCAACTACCTGTTAGGGCTGCATTATTACCGGAAAAAAGATTATTCTCAAATGGTGAAAGCATTCAATCGCGCTGTGGCCGTCAAACCGGATCAGGCTGATGCGCATTATAATCTCGGCATGGCATATTATTATCAGACGCGTTATGATATGGCGGTTAAGGCCCTGAAGAAGGCTGTGGCTCTGAATCCCCAAGACAGTGAAGCCTATAACCTTTTAGGTCAGGCCCAGACCGAGGCGGTAGAGACCCATATTCATCAAGGCAGCACTTACCTCGCGCAGGAAAAATATGGCGAGGCGATGGAGGAGTTTAATACCGTGTTGGCTATGGACCCGAATAACCAGAAAGCCGGGAATTTACTGAAGGATACGGAACGAAGAGTTCAATTGGAGCTGGCCGAGCATCTGCGCCTGGCGGACAAGTATTATAAAAAAAATCGTTTGGCAGAAGCCTATAACGAATATGCCCAGGCTTTAAAACTTGATCCGGATTCCGAACCGGCGAATGAAGGCCTGAGCAAAGCCCAGGGCCAGATCGGAAAAGTTATAGCCATCAGAATAAAAAAAGCCCGGGTTTCCGAAAAAATGAGTGATTTTAAGGAAGCGCGCCGGCAGTATGAGTCAGCTCTGGAAATAAATCCGGATTATGCCCCGGCCCAAAAGGCTTTAAACGCGCTGGAAAACAATTTAACCAAAAAAATAGGAAAATTGTTCAGCCAGGCGGTTCGACAGGCTGACCAGGATAATCTCGCCAGCGCGGCCAAGCATTACCAACGCGTATTGAAGCTGGCCCAGGTTTTCGACGCTGCCGCCTGGCAGGAAAAAACCCTGGCACGCCTGAGCCGGATAAATGCCCGCATAGCGGAATTAGTTAAGCAGAATCTGGCTGAAGGAAAAACAGCGTTTAAAAGCGGAAAGAGCAGCGAGGCTAAAATTATTTTCAACCGGGTTCTGAAACTGGATCCCAAGAATAAGACGGCTAATAAATATATCCTGAAACTGACCGGGGCCGCTTCGCCGGTTAAAGTGACGGCGGAGTTAATTAAAACCACTTACTACCGGGGCGTGGATTATTACGTTCGCGGTCAGATAGAGGAAGCCATCCAGGAATGGGAAAAGGTCGTGGCGCTGGAGCCGGAACATCAGGATGCCAGAATTAATATTGAGCGGGCCAGGGCCAAGCTGGTGGCTATAAAAAGATTAACGCAAGGGCGGTAATTCCGCCCGGGAGTGATGAAGCGTGGAGTCATTGGAAATACCAAAGCAAGCGGATGAGAATGCAAAACACAAGTCCACTAAATATAATCCACATGATATAGAAACGAAGTGGTACACCCGGTGGGAAAGCTCCGGGCTGTTCAAGGCGGATCCCCAATCGGGCCGGGAGGGTTTTTCCATTGTAATTCCTCCCCCGAATGTTACGGGTTCGCTGCATATCGGACATGCCCTGAATAATACTCTTCAGGATATTCTCAGCCGTTGCCGGCGGATGCGGGGCAAGGATGTTCTCTGGGTGCCGGGCTGTGATCATGCCGGGATCGCCACGCAGAACGTAGTGGAGCGCCAATTGGCCCGGGAGAAGCTTAGCCGTCATGACCTGGGACGGGAAAAGTTTATCGAACGAGTATGGGCATGGAAGCAGGAATACGGCGGAACGATTATGCGTCAGTTGCGGCGTCTGGGCAGTTCTCTGGATTGGTCGCGGGAGCGTTTTACCATGGACCCGGGTCTTTCCCAGGCCGTGCAAGAGGTTTTTATCCGTTTATATCATGAGGGCCTGATATATCGCGGCGATTATATCATTAATTGGTGTCCCCGCTGCTGCACGGCGCTTTCCGATATTGAAACCGAGCATCAGGATACGGCCGGACATTTGTGGTATCTGCGTTATCCCCTGGCGGATGGCAGCGCTGAAGTGGTGGTGGCGACTACCCGGCCCGAAACCATGCTGGGCGATACGGCGGTGGCCGTGCATCCTCAAGACAGCCGATTTAAGAAAATAATCGGACAACGCGTAATCTTGCCGCTTATGCAGCGTGAGATTCCCGTGATTGCCGACACTTATGTGGACCGGGAATTCGGGACCGGTGCAGTTAAAATTACTCCGGCGCATGATCCCAATGATTTTTGGGTGGGAGAGCGTCACCGCCTGGAACGGATCCGGGTTATGAACCCGGACGGGACCATGAGCCCAGAGGCCGGAAAGTATGCCGGCCTGGATCGCTTTAAATGCCGTGAGCAAATAATCTGCGACTTGCAGGCCCAAGGGTTCCTGGTAAAAGTCGAGGAGCATCAGAACGCTGTGGGGCATTGCTACCGGTGCCATACCATTGTAGAGCCCTACCTTTCGCGGCAGTGGTTTGTAAAGATGAAACCCCTGGCCGAGCCGGCCATCAAAGCCGTACAGGAAGGCCGTATCCGGTTTACTCCCGGGCACTGGGCGAAGAACTATACGGATTGGCTAGAAAATATTCGCGACTGGTGCATCTCGCGACAAATTTGGTGGGGCCATCGTATACCGGCCTGGTATTGCGGGAGTTGCGGCGAAATTCATGTCCAGAAAAATTCTCCTGCGGTCTGCTCCCAGTGCGGTCATGCCACCTTCAGTCAGGATCCCGATGTACTGGATACCTGGTTTTCCAGCGCGCTGTGGCCTTTCTCGACCCTGGGCTGGCCCGATACCACCGAAGAATTGAAACGCTATTATCCCACCAGTGTCCTGGTAACCTCCTGGGATATTATTTTTTTCTGGGTGGCCCGCATGGTCATGATGGGTTTGAAATTCATGGGAGAGGTCCCTTTCCATGAAGTTTGCATTAATTCCCTGGTGGGTGATGTGGAAGGGAAAAAGATGAGTAAATCCAAGGGGAATACGGTTGATCCCCTGGAAATCATGGAGCATACCGGGGCGGACGGATTGCGCTTTACCATGGCTTTGATTGAAACCCAGAGCCGTTACGTGGCTTTTACCCCGGACCGGTTGGAGTCCTCGCGTAATTTTGCGAACAAGATTTGGAATGCCGCGCGCTTTGCGCTTATGAATCTGGAAGATTACCGCATGCCGGACGAGGCTCCGGAAATGGATTTCACGGATCGCTGGATATTATCTTGCCTGGACAGAGCGGTGAGCAAGGTAAATGATGCGCTGGAAGGGTATCGTTTTTCCGAGGCTGCCCAGGCGTTATACCAATTTATCTGGCATGAATTCTGTGATTGGTACCTGGAGCTTTGCAAGCTGCGGCTTTACGGAAACACCGCTCAGCGCGGGCAGGCGCGTTATTATTTATTGGCAACCTTGGAGGAAACGCTTCGGCTGCTGCATCCTTTTATGCCTTTTATTACTGAAGAGATATGGTCACAATTGCCCGGCCAACAGGGATTCATTATGCAGGCTGCCTGGCCTGAGAAAAAATCCGGCCGCTGGGATTCCGAGGCTATGCAGAAGATGGCTTTACTGATGACGGTTATTTATAAAGTCCGGAATATTCGGGGAGAGAAAAATGTTCCGCCGGGGAAAAAGGTTCCGCTCAGCGTACGTTTCCAGCCGGAAGATCCGGTTGGGGTTAAAAACAGTAAGATTATTAGCGAGCATGCTGTAATAATATGCGAATTGGCTAAAGTCTCGGAATTGAAGGTTGGCGCCAATCTTCGAAGACCCGACTTTTCTGCAGTGGAGGTTACGGGGAGCTTGGAACTTATGGTGTCCTTGGAAGATATTATTGACCTGGACCAGGAAAAAACGCGTTTAAATAAAGAAATCAATAACCTGGAAACTTTATTGGAAAAACTTACGGCCAAGTTGGCAAATGTCGAATTTATTGAACGTGCGCCGGTTAAAATCGTGGAGGCGGAAAAGAATAAACAAGCCGATTATTTGCAGCGCCGGGAGAAGCTGAAAGACAGCCTCTTGAAATTGAAAAAATAGGGAGAAAACCGAATGCCGGTACGCTTGCCTTTAAAAAACATTGCGGTTGCAGTAAAAACCGCTTTGGATGAAGATGTCGGGTCAGGGGATATTACGACTCGTTGTATTGCCAGACCGGCTGACCGGGCAACCGGGGTAATCAGGGCCCAGGCTCCGGGCGTGATCGCCGGCATTCCGGTAGTAAAAGAGGTCTTCCGCCAATTAGATCTCCGGGTCAAGGTTCAGGCCATGAAAACCGACGGGATGCCGGTCCGCCGGGGAGAAGTTCTTATGCGGATCACCGGCCCGGCCGCGCCGATTCTAATCGGGGAACGAACAGCCTTGAATTTCTTGGGCATGCTTTCCGGGATCGCGGCCATTACGGCTCAATATGTGAAAGTTCTGCAGGGAACCAAGACCAGGGTTTTTGACACCCGCAAGACACCGCCCGGCTTGCGCGACCTGGTGAAATACGCCGTATCCGTGGCCGGGGGCTGCAACCATCGCATGGGAGTATACGATGCCGTACTGATAAAGGATAATCATATCGCCTTGGCCGGTTCACTCGGTGAAGCCATCCGCCGGGTTCGTAAGGGGCCGGGTTCGCGCCGGCGCCGTATTGAGGTCGAGGCTGAAGATATGGACCAGGTCCGGACGGCTTTAGAGAGTGGCGCGGATATTATTCTTTTGGATAATTTTTCCCCGGCCCGGATTCGTGAAGCCCTGAAGTTGATACGCGGACAAACAGTTGTCGAGGTTTCAGGGGGGCTGGACCTCAAAACCGTAAAAACCGCAGCCCTTAAGGGTGTAGACCGGGTCAGCATCGGGGCGTTAACCCATTCGGCGCCCTGGCTGGCCATGAACCTGGAATTGGAATAAACAGTGACAAAAGCATGGGGATTTGATAAAAAACAGCTTTGGGCGAAACTCCCATAATTACAAGCATGCTAGCAACTACTAAAGTGCTTAATTTGCTCCGTGAAAATCAGGGAAGCTACATCTCCGGGGAGGAACTCTCGGCGCGGATGGGCGTTTCACGGACCGCGGTCTGGAAGCAGATTCATCAACTGGAGACAGCCGGCTACGAAGTGGAAGCAATCCCGCATCGGGGTTACCGGCTCATTTCCACGCCTGATCGTTTGCTGCCGGATGAAATTACGGCCGGTTTGCAGAGCAGGATTTTCGGGCAACGGGTGATTTGCTTTGAAAATATTGGGTCAACTAATGACCTGGCACTGGAATTAGCCGCCCAGGGAGCGCAGGAAGGTACGCTGATAACAGCGGAAAACCAGACTCGGGGAAGGGGACGGCGCGAGCGTACGTGGATATCAAAAGGCGGCGCCAACCTGCTCTTTTCCCTGGTTCTGAGGCCGCCTTGGGCAGCCGAGCAGGCGCCTTTGATTACCTTGATGATGGCTGTGGCCATAACCGAAGGCGTACGCCGGGAAACCGGATTATTAGCCCGGATTAAGTGGCCCAATGATGTCCTGATAAAGGGCGCCAAGGTGGCCGGGATTTTAACTGAGATGCGGGCGCAAACCGATGCCATTGAGTATATGGTCTGCGGAATGGGAATAAATGTTAATGCGGCTCCGGCCGGACCGCTTCGGCAGCCGGCGATTTCACTTTCCAAATTAATGGGAAAACCGCTGCTTAGGCTGTCCCTGCTACGGACAATTTTATACGCGGCCGAGCAGTTGTATTTTAAAGCTTGCCATAACGGACCCCGGTCGATTTTAGAGGCGGGGAAGGATCTTTCCTGCCTCCAGGGGACGCAAGTGGTGATAGAGATAGCAGCCCAGGAACGCCTGGAAGGAATGATAATCGGCATGGATGATAATGGCGCCCTGCTATTGCGTCTGGAGAGCGGTGTGACCCGCAGGATAACCAGCGGGGAAGTAAGCCTGGCGCGGCCGGAGTAAGGGGGTTATAATGCTGGCAGCTATTGATATCGGCAATACTCAAATTTGCATCGGTATTTTTGACCAAAAGCGTCTGGTTAATGAATTCCGGCTGCCTACTAATCGCCGGATTACGGCGGATGAATTAGGTCTGGCCCTTTCGGGATTAATCAAGGGGAAAGAGGTAATGCGGGCCTGCGCCGGGGTAGTCATAGCCAGTGTAGTGCCGAAATTAGATGCAGCTATGATTTCGGCGGCCCACTCCTGCTTCGGAGCGCCAGTCTCGATAATTTCACCGGAAATGAGTCTGCCGGTGAAGAATGTCTACCGTCCGCCCGGGGCGGTCGGAACGGATCGGCTTATGAATGCCGTCGCGGTAATATATGAATTTGGTTCGCCGGTAATTGTAGTGGACTTGGGCACGGCAATTACCGTGGAAGTCGTGGCCCGGGGTAATAAATATCAAGGCGGCGCGATCCTGCCCGGTCTGATGCTGTCAGTAGAGGCTTTGGCACAGGGTACCGCGCTTCTTCCCCGGGTGGAATTGAAAAAACCCGGCCGCGCTTTGGGACGGAATACGGAAGAAAGTCTGCGGTCCGGCATCATACTGGGCGCGGCCGGAGCCATTACCCGCTTGGTTAAACAGATGAAAAAGGAGATCGGGGAGAAGACCAAGGTAGTAACGACCGGCGGATTTGCCTCGCTGGTAGCTTCACACTGCCCGGAATTGCGGATCATACGTCCCCATCTGACCTTGACCGGCTTACGCCTAAGCTGGGAATATATTCAGCAAGGGAGACAGGCTAAATGAGGGCGGGCTTTTCCCAGCGCGTCATGCTCGGATTATTGATGCTGGCAGTAGCCGTAGTAATTATTGGCGTGCAAAAGGCGCGTTCTCCTGCCGAAATACAGTTGGGAGCCAAGCCTAGCCAGATGCTCTCAATTGAAAAGGGCTGCATAGAATATTCTCTTTCCTCTCCCCAGGGGCAATGGTATTCCTCCCAAGACCATCAGGATAAGGTTGTTATGTTGTTTTTCTGGGCCAGTTGGTGCCCCCCTGGAAAAAAAATGATTTTATTGCTCAACTCACTCTGGTTGCAATACCGGGAATCGGGTCTGGCTTTTATAGCCATATCCCTGGACACAGAAGCCCAGCCCCTTCAGGATTTTATGGAATCAAACCATCTGGAATTTCCTGGCGTTATGGCCCCGCAGGAACTTATAACCTCCAATCCTTCTATTAAGGGTATACCTACGCTGTATCTGGTGAGCCGAAAAAACGTGATCTTCCGCAAGTATCAAGGCGTGAGAAACCAAGAGCAACTCGAAGAAGATGTGCGGAAATTACTGGGCCTTGAGGAAGGCGGCGGTAAGTAATGGGTTAAGATTTGGTAGGGGCTGGCTTTTTTATCCAGATATTGCTGCGGGGCTGCCTTGTTGAGTTCCCCCTTTGGAAAAGGGGGAAAAAGGGGGATTTTACAAATAATAAATCAGGTTAGATACACCGCGGTTTGTTGCGGGGAGAATACATTGTGTTGTTCTAATTGTTTTCCGTAGGGGCGGCCCCCCTTGTCCTGCCTGTCCTGAGCGTAGCCGAAGGGAGCGAAGCCGAAGGGTGTGGCCGTCCGCAAATGACGAAAAATTGTAAAAATTCGAATTACGACTTAACAATGAGTTCAAGTTATATTACAATGATTTCCTAAATTCTGGCTTAAAATTGGCCGGAACGACATAATGGGTTTTATTTAAAGTTGCTTCTGCAAAAGAAATATAATAATGTAAGTTGTGAAGAAGTTAATTGCGGCCGGAATGGAGGGTTGGATAATGTTGATTTCCCGATTGGAATTAAAAAATTGGCGAAACTTCAAGGATGTTGACATACCTATGGGACTCCGCGTCTTTTTTATTGGGCCGAATGCATCCGGTAAATCTAATTTGCTTGATGCAGTTCGCTTCTTGCGTGATATTGCCAAACCCGGTGGGGGGCTGCAAAAAGCGGTTACCGACCGTGGTGGTTTATCCAAAATTCGTTGTTTAGCCGCGAGGGCACACCCTAATGTAGAATTGGGAATAGAACTTGTCGAATCTACGGGAAAAGGAACGCTTTGGAAATATGCTATTGGGATAAAACAGGAAAGCCGGGGCAGTCGAAAACCATTTTTGGCTTATGAAAAAGTTTACCGGAGAAATGAACTTATTGTTGACCGGCCTGATGAAGAGGATGAAAAAGACCAACTGCGCTTAACCCAGACCTATTTAGAGCAAATCAACACGAATAAGAAATTCAGGGACATTTCCAAATTTCTGGTGCCAATTTTATATCTACACATTGTGCCCCAATTGCTTCGTTTTCCGGATATGTTTACCGGGCCGGGAATTTCGGAGGATCCCTTTGGACGAAATTTTTTGGAAAGAGTAGCTAAGACTCCCAAAAAATACCGCTATGCACGCCTTAAGAAAATAGAAAAAGCTTTGTGTGTCGCAGTGCCTCAAATGAAAAAACTGACTCCGGTTAAAGATGAAAGAGGAGTGCCGCATCTAGAAACCATTTATGAGCATTGGCGGGCTAAAGGCGCAAGACAAAGAGAGGATCAATTTTCCGACGGCACCTTGCGTTTATTAGGCTTGCTCTGGGCCTTGCTGGACGGCGATTCTTTACTGCTTTTGGAGGAACCCGAACTCTCTTTGAACACCGGCATTATTACCAGGATTCCCTCCATGATTTACAAGTTACAGAAACAGAAAAAACGTCAGGTGATAATTAGTACTCACAGTTATGAATTATTGTCGGATAAAAGCATTGATGGCAGGGATGTGGCGCTTTTAATGCCCGGAGAAGAAGGAACTACAGTTGAAATAATTTCTGATATTAGAGAGGTAAGTGATTTACTCGCAAGCGGGATGAGTGTTGGTGACGCTGTGCTGCCGAAAACAATGTCCGGGCAGCTAGAGCAATTGAGTCTTTTTTAAAAAATGATACCTATACCTATAAATCTTGCAGTAGAAGATCCGCTTAGCGAGGCAGTACTTAGGAAAATGCTGCAGGATACCCGGCGCAGTTTTTCGATCGGCACTTGTTATTGCCGTGGAGGTTTTGGATATCTTAAGAAAAATATCACGCATTTTAATAATGCTGCTAAAGGCACGCCGTTTTTAGTGCTAACCGATTTAGATCAGGCAGAATGCGCGCCGGCGATGATTAAGGCATGGATTTCTTGTTCTCTGCACAGTAATTTAATACTTCGGGTTGCTGTCAGGGAAGTTGAGGCATGGGTTATGGCTCACAGAAAGGCTTTTGCTGATTTTTTGAGTATTCAAGAGAAATTGATTTCATGTTATCCAGATGACTTGAATGATCCGAAACAAGTAGTAATGAAATTAGCTAAAAAATCCCGCAAACGAGAATTGCGTGAAGCTATAATACCAGCCCAAGGCAGTACAGCAAGCATAGGTCCGGGCTATAAGGTGAATTGTAATCACAAGTGCAACATACCGGGATGAAAAAGAGTCCCTTTACTC
>CBDUZI010000013.1:0-41559 GCA_965371665.1 uncultured bacterium | reverse complement strand
GCCGTGGGCGTGGCCGTAAAGGTTGGCGTATAGGTCGGTGTGGCCGTCGGCGTCATTGTCGAGGTTGACGTAGGTGTGCCGGTAAAGGTCGGTGTGCATGTCGGCGTGGCCGTGGGCGTGGCCGTAAAGGTTGGCGTATAGGTCGGTGTGGCCGTCGGCGTCACCGTAGGCGTATGCGTAGCCGTCGGCGTCCAGGTCGGAGTTTGCGTCGATGTCGCCGTAAAGGTCGGCGTATACGTAGGCGTAACCGTCGGCGTCGCGGTAAAGGTCGGGGTATAGGTAGGCGTAGCCGTGGGCGTCACCGTAAAGGTCGGGGTATAGGTAGGCGTAGCCGTCGGCGTCACCGTAAAGGTCGGCGTATACGTAGGCGTGGCCGTCGGCGTCACCGTAAAGGTTGGCGTATACGTAGGCGTAGCCGTGGGTGTGGCTGTAGGCGTATGCGTAGAAGTCGGCGTCATGGTCGGCGTATGCGTTGGGGTTGCAGTAAAGGTCGGCGTATACGTAGGCGTAGCCGTCGGCGTTATGGTCGGCGTATGTGTCGGGGTCGCAGTAAAGGTCGGCGTCGCCGTCGGCGTAGCGGTCGGCGTCGCCGTAAAGGTTGGCGTATACGTAGGCGTAGCCGTCGGGGTCGCAGTAAAGGTTGGCGTATACGTAGGCGTAGCCGTAGGCGTCACCGTAAAGGTTGGCGTATACGTAGGTGTGGCCGTCGGTGTCACCGTAAAGGTTGGCGTATACGTAGGCGTAGCCGTGGGTGTGGCCGTGGGCGTATGCGTAGAAGTCGGCGTCGTGGTCGGCGTATGCGTCGGTGTCGCAGTAAAGGTCGGCGTAACAGTCGGCGTAGCAGTCGGCGTATAAGTTGAGGTCGGCGTGCCGGTCCGAGTGTAAGTAGGCGTTACTGTAGAAGTAGGCGTAGCAGTCGGCGTGGGCGGCGAACCCACGAGAACATTGCCGGAGGTTCCGGTAATAAAACTGTCCAGGGTATCCGTAGCCGTAATGGTCCAGGTTCCCTGGGTATTCATAGTCGCGGTAAAACTCTTCACTCCGGCATCGGAGATCAGAAAAGTATAATTAGACGGCAGGCCGGCCGTGCCGTCCGTAGAAGTAAAGTGGACCGTGTCCGTGTAATCGGTCACTGTCAGGCCATAGGCATCCCGCGCCCGCACCTGGAAGTTAAACGGCCAGCTCTGCATGGCATCCGAGGGCGCCGTAAGGCTGAAGGTAATGCTGGGTACCGTGGTGATAATGGCGGACTGGCCGCTCATACTGGGATTATCCGAGGAAGCGGTAACCTGGTGCTGCACGCCTGCGCTAATCAAGGTCGTTAAAATGGTGAACGCCTGCCCGTTAACATCCGTGGTGGTAAAGAGCGGATTTAAAGATCCATTCGTAGTGGAAAAATTCACTGTCACGCCCGAGGTAGTGATGGAGTTGCCGTCCTGGTCAATGATTTGGGCGGTTACGCCCACGGTATTCCCGGCCGCGACCTCAGTATTATCTACCGGCCATACACGCAGGAAATAGCCGGATGAGATCGTGACCACATCCGTATCATCGGTCAGATTGCCGGTAGTCTCATGCCCGGTGACAGTATAGGTTTGAGGATAATGGTTCCGGATAAGCACTTCGCAATACCCGCCCGCATCCAGGGTAGCAGTCACATTATTATACCAGTTCGTGCCGCCGTTAATCGAAAACTCCATGGTTTGTCCTTCGGTCGGATGAGTTGTCGAATACAGTAAAACCTGGTCCTGGCCGCTGGGCGGAGGCGCATAATAGGTCTGGGCTCCACGATATATGGAACGCACATACATGGTTCTCTCATTATCCGCCGGCATGGACATGGGATTGGGCAGGAGCAGAATCTCGTTGGCCACCGCGGAAGCGGATACAGTGACAGTAAAGGCCGGGAGTCCGGGCGAGGTCACCACCACATAATTATTCCCGGGATCCGTGCTGGTAATCAAGTTAGACGTACTCTCTCCCTGGGCATTGGTACTGCTTCCGGCTGAATCCATGGAGGCCGTACCTTTCTGGGCCGTGGCTGAGAATCCCACCCATTTATCTTCAATCCGGTTGCCGTACGCGTCCGTCACCCGGGCGGTAATAGTAGTTGAAGCGCCGGGCGGCGAGACCGAACTTAAGGCGGACCAGGCTGTGAGAATGGCCGGCACGTTGCAGGTAATCGTAGCATAAGCGTCCCCCTCGGTCATGCCGCTGGTATTATCTTGTGCCGTGATCGTAGTGCCCGCAGATACCACGGTATCGCGGTACCAAAGATAGGCCAGACCATTCATCAGGTTAGCGGATAACGAACTGTGCCAGGTAGCGCCTGCATCGTTCGAGAAACGCATACTCCCGGAAGTAGAGAAAATAGTTATATTGGCGGTAGAATATGTCGGACTATCGTCGGCATCCCGGGCTTGGACAGTCAGGGTAAAAGGCGTTCCCGCCGTGGTAGTGGAATCCATGGGCAGTATTTTCAGATGATCGCCGGGCAGGTTGTTAACCACTGCCATGGCCGTGCCATCGGTTAAACCAATTGCTTGCGCCGTGATAGTGGCTGACCCGGCGGTCGCATCCCGGAAGAGCAGGTTTATAGGACTGGTCGGCGTAATTAATATCTGGCTGTACCAGGCACTGCCGTCTAAGGAGAACTCCATGGTCCCGGAAGTCGAAGTTACGGTTACCCCGCGGGCATCAGAAACAAAATTATTACTTGCGTCCTCGGCCTGCACGGTAATCAAAGCACTCTGGTTGGTCAATACGCTCGTTAGATCCGGTTCAATGTCCAATTGGGTGGCGCTGCTGGAAATAAAATTAACATTCAGATACTTGATAAAAGGCCCGGCCTGGAACATGACTTGGGACGCGCCGGCCAGAGTGGATTTCACAGTCGCTGTAACCAAGCCCGTAGTATAGCTGGTAAAGGGAAGAGTATCCGGCGCGGTAAATCCCAGATTAACCGTGTCCTGGATACGATTAGTGGTAAAATCCACCAGGGCATAACCAACAGCCGTGGTATCATCAGCCGCGGTCATGGTTACGGACAGGTAGGAAAGCGTGGTATTGTCCGCCGGCACATCTGTGGAAGGATTCGCATACACCTCAGCGTTTTTAACTACATATATATAGTTTTCCGTCGGAGCGACTACCCCGCCCCGCCAGGAAGTACCACTTTCCACTGCATTGCATTGGGACATGACCCCGCCGCGCGGCAGGGTGTTATCATCCGAGAAAATAGTGGAAATAGTCTGCCCGGATGAATTGGTAAAGCGGACATTATCGAAATAGGCGTTGAAAGTCCCCTCCCGGTTGGAGGGCGCGCCATTCCAGCCGCGGTTACCCGTATCCTGGGAAAGATATACAGAACGATAGGTTTCCCCTCCTAAAGAACCAATATCAAATCTCCGGTGGTACCATTGGCCGTTGGCGTAATCTCCTATATAGAATGAGGGATGGGCCCGGATTCCGTTCTGGTCCACAATATATGTCTGCGTGGCCTGGCCCCAGTCACGTATGGTTCCAAACGGCCCGGTAATCTCCAAACCGCAATAGAATGAGGACGACTCTGTAGGAATATACACATCATACTCCAGATAAGCATTACTTGGAAAAACCTCCCCCGCCGGCCCCTCGTTGGCCAGCTCTACATAAACATAACTATACTCCAGCTCAGTAGGCAAATACGAGGTCAGCAACATGGGCTGCGAGTACAGGGCAGCCCCGCTAATCACATTGACTATGGCATTACCGGTTATGGTATTGGCCGCGGCGTCACGCACCCATAGCGTCTGGTTAGTGCCTGCAGGCGAACCGGTATTTAAAGTCAGGGAGAAGACGCGGGCGCCGAAATCCGAAAATTGATACGTATAGTTTGCGGGTAAGGCGGCGTCCCCGTCCGAAGAAGTAAAGGTCACGGTGCCGTAATAATTGGATACCGTGTTATTCCAGGCGTCTTTAGCCGTGACCTGGATGGTGAAAGGCGAGCCTTCATTGGCATTGGCCGGCGCCTGGATCTCAAAGTGGTCCACTATGGCGGAATGTACAGTGATGTTATTCGAGGTGCCCTGGACACCGGGATCCACAGTGTCAGTCGCCGTAATGCTGCGGATGCCGGCGGTGTTTAATGTCACTGTAAATTGGCGCCCGCCTTGATCTCCGGGAGTAAAGGTATAATCAACCGGTAAGTTGGCAGCCGGATCCGTGGAAGTAAAGAAAATAGTCCCGACATAACCGGTGGCTACATTATTCCACTGGTCGCGGGCCGTAACGCTGATGGAAAATGCCTGGCCGGCCCAGGCTTCAGCCGGCGCGGAAATAGTGAAGGACACCGCTGCCCCGCCCCCGACGTTTATATCCGCAAACCCGGTTATGCCCGGCTGCAGCGTATCGGTCGCGGTAAGCCGCTGCGTCCCTTCGGTTTGCAGGGTCACGCTGGAGAAAAAGTGCGTTCCCGCGTCACCGGCCGTAAAGGTATAATCCCCGGGCAAATCGCTCTCCCCGTCAGTACACGTGAAATGCACGGTTCCCTGATAGGTCGTGGCCGTAGTCCCCCACTGGTTGATCGCAGTTATTGTGACGCCAAATGCCTGGCCGGCGGTCGCGCCGGCCGGAGCGGAAACACTCAGACTAGTCACCCCCTCTGTCGGTGTGGACGTAGGGGTAGAACTCGGGGTACTGGTCGGCGTAGAGGTTAGGGTTACGGTTGGCGTCTGAGAAGGGGTGACGGTCCGCGTATAGGTCGGCGTTGCCGTGGACGTAGCGGTAGAGGTTGGACTGTGGGTTGGCGTAGCGGTAAACGTCGGTGTATGCGTCGGGGTAGCGGTAAAGGTCGGCGTCACAGTCGATGAATGGGTTGGTGTCGCCGTAGAAGTCGGCGTGCTTGAACTCGTGGGCGTGTCAGTTGGGGTGGCCGTCGGGGTCGCGGTAAAAGTCGGGCTCGCCGTCGGAGTCGCGGTATAGGTTGGGGTAGACGTCGGGCTTGCCGTGGCGGTATACGTCGGGGTGGCGGTCGGGGTCACGGTCAGCGTAGCGGTCGGGGTCACGGTAAACGTCGGGGTCGCGGTAGACGTATAAGTGGGAGTGTAAGTGGGAGTCATCGTCGCCGTCGCCGTAAAGGTCGGGGTGGCGGTAGGCGTATAAGTGGGAGTGTAAGTGGGAGTCATCGTCGCCGTCGCCGTAAAGGTCGGGGTGGCGGTAGGCGTATAAGTGGGAGTGTAAGTGGGCGTCATTGTCGCCGTCGCCGTAAAGGTCGGGGTGGCGGTAGGCGTATAAGTGGGAGTGCAAGTGAACGTCATCGTCGCCGTCGCCGTAGAAGTCGGCGTGCTTGAGCTCGTTGGCGTAGCCGACGGGGTGACGGTCGGCGTGGCGGTAAATGTCGGGCTCGCCGTCGGAGTCGCGGTATAGGTTGGTGTAGACGTCGAGGTAGGCGTAGCGGTAGACGTTGGCGTATGGGTCGGGGTTGCGGTCGGGGTAACCGTCGGCGTCACGGTAAAGGTCGGGGTATAGGTAGGCGTATAAGTGGGAGTACAAGTGGGCGTCACCGTCGCCGTGCCGGTTGGTGTATGAGTCGGTGTGGCCGTAGGGGTATGGGTCGGCGTTCCCGTAGGGGTATGGGTCGGCGTAGCCGTGGGGGTGGCCGTAGGCGTGGCAGTAAATGTCGGCGTCGCGGTAAAGGTCGGGGTATAGGTAGGCGTATAAGTGGGCGTATAAGTGGGCGTCACCGTTGCCGTGCCGGTTGGTGTATGAGTCGGCGTAGCCGTAGGGGTCGCGGTCAGCGTAGCCGTAGGAGTTGTGGTCGGCGTAGCCGTGGAGGTGGCCGTAGGCGTGGCAGTAAATGTCGGGGTCGCGGTCGGTGTTATGGTCGGAGTCGCGGTATGGGTCGCGCTATGCGTTGACGTAGGAGAATGCGTCGGACTAGGCGTTGGGGTCGGCGTAAAAGTCGGGGTCGAGGTTGATGTCGGCGTGGGTGTGGGCGGTATTTCATACTGCAGGTTAAGCGAGTTTAACCGCGGCGATATCTCTTCATTGCCGGTCGAGAGTTCCACTCGCCAGCGCAGATCGCTTCCCTCATCCCCTCCGGAGAAGATAGTGGCAATCCCCAGAGTAGCCGACAGCCAGGATGTGCCGCCATTGGCGGTAATATCATAATCAAGGGTCTGGCCGTTCAAGGTCTCGTCGGCAGTCAGAGTCACCGAGTAAAAAGTAGCCCGATTATCTATGGTCAGCGATTGCGCCGTGGCCGGGCTGAAATAGATCGGACCATACTTATTCAATCTGGCCTCCCCGCCGCCTAAAAGCCAATACTCCCCGTTCCACTCAAGGGAATTAATCGAGGAACTTCCGAAGGTTACCAGGTTGCCCGATTCATCCGTCATAGTCGAACCATCATACCGATTCAACTTCGCATTCGCGCCGCCGATAAACCAGTATTCATCGCTGGAACTATACCCCAGGGTTTTCACTGTATCACTGGCAAAGCCCTGTAAATTTACCCACCCCAACCAGCCAAAGTCCTTGTCAAAGATTCTTACCTGCGAGAGCGCAGCAACGCCTCCCACCATGAAACGATGGAAACCCGATATATTCGCATATCCAATCGCATTGATGTCCGTAAAGCCGGACGTAATGCTCGTGAAACTGCCTCCATTGTATCTCGCCAGGCTTCCTGAACCTCCGCCGATCAGCCAGATATCTCCTCCGGAACAGATTCTCTTCACCGCGTCCGTCGCCCCAAACACACTGGACAGGTCCAAATTCGTGAAAGTACTTCCATTGTAGCTCTTTAATTGCCGGTCCGTGCCCCCGATCAGCCAGTAACTGCCGTCCCAGTGTATCGAACTCACACTGCCGCTGAATCCCAGAGCACTCGTCAAGTCCGTGGCCGAGGTCCCGTTGTATCTCGCCAGCCTGGCCGAACTCCCGCCGATCAGCCAATAACTGCTATTCCCGTCCAGCGCCTGAACATTGGCTTCGCTCCAGCCGGCATCTGATAAAGCCTCGCTTACATCCTCAAATAAGAGCCCGTTGTAGCGGTTCAGGGTTCCATTGTTTCCTCCCAGTAATATTACTCCGTTGCTGTCCGTACCAACGGCATTAATCTCATCTATCCCAAAGTCCTTCAAATTTCCGCCCAGGTTCGTATAGCTCTCGAAAGTAAAACTGTCCGTCCGGCTGTTCAGGGCCGCCTGACCGCCGCCCAACAACCATTGGCTGCTGCCAAACTCCAGCGCGTAGATTGGATTATCGCTCCCGAATCCGGCCAGATCGCTTGATTGCTCATCCCACGCACTTCCGTTCCATGCATATATGATCGGCGCCAGGCCGGTTCCATTGCCGCCCATCAGCCAGTAACTCCCGTTATGCTTGAGCGTGAAAACATTAATCAGCATCGGTATATTGGCCGACAAATCCGTGAATGTACTCCCGTCGTATTTCATTAATTTACCGCCGCTGCCGCCGATCAGCCAGTCGCTCCCATCCCATCCGATCGAGCGTACGATATTTGTGCCAAAGGCCGAACTGCGTAAAGCCGGACTCAGATCCGTAAAGCTGCCGCCCTGGTACTTGCTCAGGCTTCCCCCGTCTCCTCCGATCAGCCAGTAATTATCTGTGCTATCAAAACCTATAGCATAGGCATTGGTAGTATTCGCAAAGTAGCCTAATGTGCCTGCCAAGTTCGAGAATGAACTTCCATCATATTTATTCAACCGCCCGCCATTACCAGCCACCAACCAGAACGTCTGGGTACCGCCTCCGTATCGGACAGCGTTAATATCCTCACTCGTCCAACTTACCAGATTCAGAGATTGATCAGTAAAGGAAGTCCCATTGTATGAATTCAGTTTTTTACCGACACCGCCAATTAACCAGAGATTATTGTTGTACCAAATGGAGTTGATTTGACTGTTTTGAAAAGCATCGAGGTCGGGAGAGAGATTGGTCCATGAGGAGCCGTTGTAGCTGTTGAGTTTGGCCCCGGCTCCGCCGATCAGCCATATACTCCCGTTGTAATGGATGGCGCGTACTTTGCCTCCCCAATTGATCAGGCCGCCGGGTTGGGAGAATTCATAGGAACTGGAAAGATAAACCTGCCCCAGAGTTGTATCCCAAATCGCGGTCGTCTGCCCGCCGTCCTGGTAATTAGTGGTATTAAAATTTTCTGTAAAGGTCTCTGCGTAAACATGCGGTGTAAATAATAAAATAGAAGCTATTAGCCAGACCCTTATCTGTGATTTCATACATATGCCTCCACATTTATTATCGACTAATACTAAATTATATTAAGCAGAGCCATGAAATAGTTTTGTTTTCAAACTACTTATTTTAATTTCTTTATACTTATCTTTCCTAGTAATTATTTTATGATATATTCTCTCTTTTGTCAAATTTATTTGTAAATTTTCTTGAGGCTATTTTTGTATTTGTTGACGTTCTTTCTAATGTATTTGCCAGGAGCCTGTCGGACTTAACAGCGTTGAAAAAGTTAATCTGCGTATTAAATTGCATTTTTATATAACTGCCCCCTTTTTAAAAAGGGGGATCGAGGGGGATTTTGTAAATAAAAGTGAGCATTTTATTGATTAAATCCCCCCTACCCCCTTTACAAAAGGGGGAGAAAGACTAAAGTCCGACAGGCTCCCAGGAACCAAGGGCGGGTTCCAAACCCGCCCTTGTCATAGGTTCTAATCCCGCCCGGTATGTGTATTCTTCCCTGTCTTGGCATATTGCATTAGACAGGTTTTTTGCCTTTTCATTCATTCTTTTATTTTTTCTATATTGCGTTCACTTACTGACTAACCAACATCCCGGATTCTCGAATTCTTTACAACGCTTCCAGTTTTTTCTCAAAATGCCGGACCTTCAGATCATAATCACGGTGGGCTTTTTCCAGCTCTTGGTATAAAAAATCCACCTGGGTTTGCAGCTCGCGGTTTTTCTTAGGCAGCTCGGCAATGGCCCCGGCATCCCCTTGCTCCGACGCTGCAATCAGGCTCTGGTTATTCCGGCTTATTTCCAATTCCAGGCGCTCGATCATCTTCTCCAATTCCCGCACCCTCTCTTCCAGCGGACGCAGGACTTTGGATTTTTCCTGAATAATCTTCGCCCGGGCTTGACGCAGACCTTTCCTGGCAGCCAGGTCAGACTCAGCCTTTCTGCTTTCCGTATCCGGCCGGGGGCCGGGAGGCAAAGCGGCTGGGATAACTCCTTCTTTCTGGGTTTCCTCATTCTCCCAGCCAATGTCGTCTAAAAAATTCTGATATTTGCCATGGTAAAAAATAACGCGATCGCGGTCAAAAATAATCAGTTTCTCCGCCAGCGTATGCAGAAATGTCTCGTCATGGGTCACAAAAATGACCGAACCGTCAAAACCTTGCATGGCGTCCAGCAAGGAGTCACAGCTTTCCAGGTCCAAATGATTAGTCGGCTCGTCCAAAAGCAAGAGATTGGCCGGTCGCAGGAGCAATTTCCCCAGGAGAACCCGGCTTTTTTCGCCACCGGACAAGACGCTGATTTTCTTAAGCGCCTGGTCGCCGTTAAAGAGCATGACGCCGCATATGTTCCGCGCTCGCTCCCGGCTCTGATTAGGCTCAGCCGCCTTCATTTCTTCTTCCACGGTATATTCCGGATTTAAGCGTTGGATATTGGTCTGTCCAAAAAAACCGGTTTCCAAGCGGGCATGCTGTTTGATCCGTCCCTCCCGCGGAGTGAGTTCTCCGGCCAGCAGACGCAGCAGCGTTGATTTTCCTTTGCCGTTTTTTCCAATAATGGCAATCCGTTCCCGCGGACCCAGGCTGAAATTCAGTTTATCAATCAGCCAGGGTTTATCCGGGGTATAATGAAACCCTAAATCCCTGGTGGCAAGCATTTCCTGGGCCGGAAAAGGCTGGGAAGAAAATTTAAATTCCACCTCTGCCAGTTTTTCCAACTGCTCCTGTTTCTGCTGTTTGGCCAGAGTTTTAACCCGCGACTGGACTAATCCGGCCAGGCGCGCTTTAGCGCGAAAGCGGCTAATGAATACATCGAGTTCTTTGCGGCGTTTTTCATCACGCCCGCGGGTTTTTTCGTAGATTTCTTCTTCCTGGATAATCTGCTGATAGAGTTTGGCCGTAGGGCCCGGGATTTTTTTCAGCTTACAGCGATGGATACCCATAGTATGCGTCGTGACAGTGTCCATAAAGCGCCGGTCATGCGTGATCAGAACAAACTCTCTTTTCCAGGCGCACAGAAATTTTTCCATCCAGCGGATAGAAACAATGTCCAGGTAATTGGTCGGCTCGTCCAGCAGCAGGAGATCCGGCTCCGAAACCAGGGTCTTGGTCAGATTCAGCCGAATCTGGAATCCGCCCGAGAGTTCCTGCGGCGCACGCGACATGTCCGAGGCCGTAAAACCCAGGCCGAATAATATCTTCTCCACGCGCCAGTGATCGTATTCTCTAGCCGGAGGTAATCCCCGGCCGGCTTCTTCTAAAACCGTGGGCTGGGTAAATAAAAGATGCTGCTGTAAATAACCTATCGTGTAATCTTTGGGTATGCTGATTTCGCCGTTATCCGGTTCTTCGAGTCCCATCAGCATTCTCAACATGGTCGTTTTACCGCTGCCATTGCGGCCCACCAATCCGATTCTTTCTCCCGGGTTAATATTAAAGCTCACCCGGTCCAGCAAGGGTTGCGCGCTATAGGCTTTACACATTTCCGCGATTTTAATCATCCCGTATTCCTTGGCATTTTAAATCCCCTCTGATCAATGCCGTCTTCCGGGTACGCTTCCAGTTCTGAATTTCCATTTCCCGCTGCATGGCTTGGCGTTGGGTGGGGTACTCTTCGGTATAAATTAATTTAAAAGGACGCCGGGAATACACATAGGCAGAGCCGCTTCCCTTTTGGTGCAAAGCCAGGCGTTGTTCAATATTCCGGGTATAGCCGGTATAGTAACTCCGGTCGGAACATTCCAGCATATAGACAAAATAAGACATGGTCACCTTTCCCGCGCCGAAAGGGAAAAAAAATTTAAGTCATTCTCCCCCTTTTGTAAAGGGGGCAGGGGGGATTTAATTAATAAAACGCCCGCTTTCATAAACAAAATCCCCCTTAATCCCCCTTTTTCAAAGGGGGAAACTCGAAAAAAATGTCTTTTGTGCTTAAGTCCGACAGACTCCTAGTCTTCATCTCTTCTGCAAAGTCCGCAATAGGGATTGGGCTTCCGGGTTCCGCCGGCCCGGAGGATGCAATTTGAAATATTGATCAATCGCCCGCCGGGCGCCCGCCAAGTCACCCTGCCGGTAAAACAGAAAAGCCAGAATTTTGTGCCCGCCGAAAAACAACGGATTTTCTTGAACCATATATTTAATTTCTCCGGTCGCTTGGTGTACCTGGGAGCGATCCCGGTGGCCATAAGGAGATATGACCCGCAGACGCCTAAGCTCCGGGAGCACCTCCGCTCGGATGAAAATCACGGAATTATAATCGAAATAAACCAGATCCCAATCCTTGTGCCGTAAGAGCGCCTTGGCAATTTCCCTTTCAGGCCGAATAACCATAACCTTGATATCATACTTCCGCATAATCCGCTCCCAACCGGATTGGGCGCGGGAAATGGTTAAATATTCCTTCAGCACTCTGCCCTGATAAACCTCTGTGCGTCCGTCAATAAAAACCGGATAATCCGGCCAGGCTTCCCAAAGGAAATAACCCCCAAAATTGTAATCATTGAAAACCGGGCCGGGCAGACGATATTTTTGCATAAATTGTATAGCCGCTATGGGGAGACGCTCATGATCCAGCCGAAAGCTCAGAACCTGACCATTATTCAGACGAAGTCCCAGCAGTGCCAAGGCCAGTATGATAAAACCCCAGGCCGTGATTTGCCGGGCCCAAGGTTTTCCCTGGGATAATAAGGAGGTATACCATCGGTCGAGAAAAGGTGCCAGAAAAATAGCGGCCATGATACCATTGCGGCTGGAAGAAAAACTTAGCAGAGCCAAAACCCCGATCAAAATAAGGTCATAGGGATTCTTCTCTTGTGATTTAAACCAACCGTATCCCGCAAGCATAAAAAGCCCGGTTAAGACCCAGAAGGCCGCCGTGTTTAGGCCATAGGATTTCCATTCACCAATAAATCCGGTATGCGCGCTGATCCGGAAAAAAATAGTATAAATACCAATGCCCAGGGGATTAAGCAGAGGAACTAACAGGCAAAGACCTATCCAAATCATGGGCCAATAGGAATGCCGGGCTGACAGCTCTCTCAGGAAATATAGCCCTATAATTCCCACGCCCAGCAGGACACTGCCATGGCTATTGGCCCAGAGCAGCAACAGCGGCGGCAACGCCCAATAAATTCTCCGGCTTAAGAATAGGACTAGAAGACTGGCCAGCATCCAGGAGAACAAATGCGGCCGTATATAAATATGATGCCATCCCAATAACCAGATCATGATGATCAGGCTAAGCTTGATTACCAGCGGCCCGCGGATCGAGAGCATAAGGAAAATCAGGGTCAGACCGGTTAATAATCCTTTTAAAGCCACCATGCCGCTAATACCGCAGGCCTTATGCAGGCGGTAAAGCAACAATTGGATGAGCCACTCGTGGGCTGGATAAGGGGCATTCGGCAGGGTATAGGAATGGTTATCGTGCCGGGGAATTTTCCCGTTCTCCGCAATTTCCTGGCCGATCCGGAGATGGAGGCCATAATCGTTATTCGCTATCGGCCCGGTACTGCTTAACATTACGGCAATAATGATAACTCCCACCGGCGCCATCGCGGCCCAGGCCTGATTTATACGCATGATATGTCTTTACCCACCTTTTTGCAGCAGCACAGCCTCTTTGCTCAGAACAGACAACAAACTGCGGGGTTTCTTTCATACATAAATAGTTTCTGTTGCGGAAAACCAAGTTAGGCTCGTCACCCCGGCGGAAGCCGGGGTCTAGAAAGTATTTTTTCTTGTATTACAATGCTTTCCTGGATTCCGCCCCGGTTAACTACATACCGGGGTGACGAAATGCCGGAATGAATTACCCTGGGGCAAGCCCCGGGGTATCTAACCTGATTTATTATTTGTAAAATCCCCCTTCATCCCCCTTTTTCAAAGGGGGAACTCACTAAGGCAACCCCGTAGCAAGCTACAGGGAATTATAAGTTAAAACCGATTTTCCGCAATAGAAACTAAATAATAATATGTTGTATCTTAAAAAGATAGATTTTATTTGGGAATTCCAGTGGATTTTTCAGGTTAAAATAGATATTTGAGGCATGGATTTATGGAATGATTTACTCATGCATTTTCGCCGTCATAAAGAGGTAACACAGCCGGTTGAATTATCCTTTTATAAATCCAATCCTTTCTGGTTTCTATTGAAACGGCGCTGCAAACAAAAAATGGCACACAAAATGCTTAATATTTTAATATGTTAACCGCTTCATCCCCGGCTTTCAAGCCGGGGATGAAGCGGGATAGTAATAATGGTTTTCTACAGATCATATCCAATTCCCCGCTCTTCAGAGCGGGGAAATTGAATAGTCTGATGAATGGAGATAAAAACATGATAAAAAAAATCGCTTTACTTTTGTTAGGAGCGCATTTGGGCCTAATGAGTTTCCTCCCGGCTGCCGCGCAGGACCAATCGCAAGAAATAACAGATGAAGACGTTTTGAATCTCAATGACAAAACTCTGGACTCTATTCTTCTGGATATATTAGGCCCTGCGGATGAAGAAGGCGGGGCTGACTTACCATGCCGCTGAGCACGACGCCCGTCAGGAAGGCACCGGCCTTTGGAAATCCCGGCTTTCGGCTGAGAAACAAATAACCCGGAAGCCGCGGTTACCCCTGCCCCAGGAAATATTTGCTTGCGATACCAACCCGGATAATTAATGGCTTAGTATTTATTTAAACTCCCAGGGTTTTTGTTGAAAATAAGTTTCCATAATAGTTTTTATATCGGCCTTAACCTCTTCTTTTCTTTCCCGGTCAGTCTCGATTAATGCCAGCCCACACTTGAAGACATAGGGGCTTATCGATTCAATCCAGATAACCTCTCCCTGGATGATTAAAGGTTGATCTTGATCCAAGCGGGGCAAATAAATTTTCAGCCGGTCGCTAATTTCCAGTTCCAGCGGCGACTGGATGCAGATGCCTTCTTCGGAGATATTTAAAATGTCGGCAAAAATAGCCAAATGAATATTAGCTTTGCTGCTAAAAACTTCTGTCCGGACACGCAAAATTGGTTGAATACGTTCGGTCTGCCGTCTTTCCTGCCCCATTAGAAGAACACCTCCCAACAAATATCATCAGGTATTATTATATAGAAATTCCGGCCGCAGTATACTAAATTCCGGGAATTGATGATAGAATTTTTCGTCCGCCGAATTTTTATTTTTCATCACTTCCATTTCTCAAAAATATAAATTGCTGTTGGGGCGTTTTTCTATTATTCTAAGCAAAGCACCATATTTTGATATCTCTCTTGATCCGGGACAACTTAAACATGCGCTTAATCGCACATCTTTCAGACCTGCATTTTGGCACAGAAATTCATGCTATCGTGAAAGCATTAACGCACGACTTGAAAGAGCTCCGGCCGCATGTCATCCTCGTAAGCGGTGACATTACGCAGCGTGCCCGTAAATACCAATTCGCCCAAGCCGCTAATTTTCTAAACCAATTTGAAGCCCCCAAGCTGGTGGTCCCGGGAAATCATGATGTTCCTCTTTTCAATCTCGCTCACCGTTTGATTAATCCTTTAGCCGGCTATCATGCCTATTTTCCGCGGGATGTTGAATCCCATTACTCGGATGAACATTTAATGATTCTCGGATTAAATTCCACGCGCCGTTTGAGAATCCGCCGCGGCCAGCTCTCGCACAGGCAATTAGCGTTCGCGCAAGATTTCTTTCACAAACCCCACCACCGTCAATTCCGCATATTCATGTCGCATCATCCCTTTATGCCTCTGCCGCGGCATTTTCCGCGCGATCTCATGATTCGCCGCAAAAAGGCGGTCAATATTTTTGAACATAGTAAAGTGAGTGTCGTCTTAGGCGGCCACTCCCACAAAGTACATGTAGAAAATCTGCAACGCCATTATCCCTTGCTTAAACGCCCTATCGTGATGGTGCAAGCAGGCACTGCCGTCTCCCGGCGCACATTTAGACAACCTCACGCGTACAACCTCATCCGCGTCAGCCCGCATCAATTTGCGGTTGAGACACGGACTTATGTTTCCGGCAGCTTCGTTAGCACAGATCGTCATGTCTTCCCCCGGGAAGATTAGAAAATGAAAGACGAAGGCGCGGAAGTTTTAAATACTGTTACATTGTTTCGGGTTGGCAATATGCCTTTCGTAGGCGCCGGGCTTCCATGCCCGCCTCTAAGCGCTTGTCAGCCTTTGTTGTTGACTTATGATATAATGCCAGCAGCTTCCCCCTTTTCCCTGGACAAAACCATCCAGGACTGGCAAAAAGGGGGATTGAGGGGGATTTTATAAAGGACACCATGTTGGACTATAACCAAAACCTCAAGAGTTATTCATAAACGCTCAGAAAAAATATGAACAAAACGGAACCTCATAGCCGCTGTTATATGATGTGCTTGGTCAGCGTCTCTTGATTTTTAATTTTATTTCATTGTGCATTCTTTTTGTTTTCTTAAAAACTTGCCCGTCTTAAACCACTGGAGCCACAACAGCGGAAGCGGTTTTTTCCTTTATTTGGTTGAAGATGTAATCAAATATTGTATTCAATTCCTTCTCTTTTTCCTCTTTTTTATCTTCAACGACAGTCCCATTTTCATTGAGATAATCTTTTACTTCACCATGTTTTAATACGAATATGTTTTTATTCTGTACTTTTGTGATTTTTACACCTTTAATTTCAATTTCTTCAATTTTTCTTTCATTGGTTCTTGGTCGTTCTGTGAGCTCTTTTTCCATTTCTTCTTTAAACTTATCACCATCAAAATTTATATCTTTAGCCTGAATAAATTCTTTAATATCTCGAATAAACCTTTGTCTATTTCCCCTGACCCATTTTGACCTTTCTACAGAAAAGTCTTTATCTACAAGAGCATAAAAATCAATATTAAATTGTTTACAGAAGTTCTCAAAGAATATCGTAGAATCGCATCCGTTCATCATATAAAAATGTTCTGATAGTATATTTTTATCGCTGTTTTCACAGTATTTTAAGTACCGGTCATAATCATTAACACCTTCAACGAAAATAGCAATATTCGAAAAGAAAAGGTCGCGATGCCTAAAAAAGAAACATCTGTTTTCATTATTTTTTAACTGTCGTTTCAATTTTTCATCGACGAGCTTATTTACAGTAATAACATCATCCTTACTCTTTTTGAAACGGTGTACCTGTTCAATTAAACCCGGAAAACAAAAATAAGGGGAATGTGTTGTGAGGAATATTTGTTGATTCTTTGATAACTCAAGCAAAGCCCTGTATAATTTTTTTTGTGCTTGGGGATGCAAACATATTTCAGGCTCATCAATAAAGAGATAAAAAGGTTTTTTAGTTGTGGCTTCATCTGGGTGTTTTACTAACTCCTCCGCATATACTTGAAGTAATGCTAATGCAACTGAACGCTGCATCCCGCTGCCTTTTTCTTCCATAAAAGTTGAAACACCGTCATTAATCTCAATCTTAGTGTTCTTAAAGAAAGAATCGATTTTCAGTTCATTGAAATGAAAAGAAATAACTGCATCACCAAATTGTTCGGCAAATATATCCTGTGTTCTTTCCTCAATGCTTTTTAATTCTTTTCTTAAACCAGAGTGTTCATTATTAAATGTATTATGAAATTCAGAAGAGAAGTTTTTGTAATCATCAGTTTCTTCAAACTTACTAGCGATTTCTTTTAAAAGATTACCGCAAATTGTTGTGGAGCCGAAAGCTGCTTGGTCATTTGGGTTTGTATCAGACCATACAAAATTCATCTCAAATAATTTCTTTAATGGCGCATCTATTCCAGACAAATTTTTAAACGTATCATCTTCATCATACCATAGTTGAATGGCTTTTATGTCTGCGGAGTTCCTTGTTAGTTTAAAATATTCATTATTATTGTCAGTATAAATATATTTTTTAAAAACATCCTTTTTGTTTGGTTGAGAATAATTATCAATTACATCGGATATTTTACCTGAAAAAATAAGTTCGACAGATATATTATCAGTTTCATTGGCTTGTTTGTTTTTAATGTCATCAACATTTTTCTTTGTGCCATCTCTCAGAAACGCTATCGCTTCAAATACTGTTGACTTTCCAGAATTATTCTCACCCACAAGTATATTTAGACCGCTACCGGCAGTTTGGCCATCTGGCAAATTAAACTCCAGAGGTTTTGTGTCGTCATTAAAACATTTGTAGTTTTTTATTAGCAAAGTTTTTATGAACATATAACAATATCCTTATTTGAAAATTTAAAACGCTATCAACTTATCCCCAAGCAAATGCTTCAAATTCCATTTCATAGTGGTATCAAGTGCGCGCTCAAGGCAGATAAAGATTTTATCTTTGTACTGTTCCAGTTCTTTCAGTGTCTCTTTTTTAATAGCCATATCCATGCAGACAAGGCACTCCTTGAAGTCGTCTTTAATCTGAAAAACTTTATTTTTGGAAAAACCATCCATTTTCACCTTTGAATAATTAAGCATAAAACCATTTTTCAGAAGCACTTCGTCGAAAATATTCTTTTCGTCTATCATAGCCAGAAACATTGCTTCTTTTTCGTCTATATATTTATTTAGCAATGCCAGATTTTCTTCTTCTGATTTCGCGGGATCGGGAGCAAAATCTACACGGGGGAAGTTTGATTTGGCAAGTTTGTAAACTTTGAAACCGGTTTTAAATGGCGTTTTGTCGGTATCCAGTAAAGAAGGCTTATTTTTCGCTTCCTCTTTTTCGACTTTCCGGATTACTCTTTTGTTGCGTTCAATGGTGATATCAGAGATTTTTTCGCAACCGGTAGCTAAAGCCTTTTTTCCTGTATCAGTATTTTCAGTAATAAGTTCTGGCAATTGAACTAAAATAACTTTCCTGTTTAATCCATCTATTCTATTAAGCTCGTAAACAGCTTGCCCAGTTGAACCAGAACCAGCAAAAAAATCAAGAATGATATCACCGTTGTACTCACAGGATTTGATTAAGCATTTTATTACATCGTGATTTTTGGGAAAATCAAATAGACCAGATACTTCCTCTGTGTCTTTTGATGCAAAAAAATCATACCAATTTGTATTTCTTAAAATACCCGTTGTAGGAGATATCCAATGTTCCACACCTTTATTCATGCCTTTTCCTTCAGGATTTCGTCTTATAAATTCAAGCTTTTGCCCTGTTCTTTTCCAGTAATCTTCTAAAGATTCTGCTTCTTTATATTTCTGTAAATATTCCTGATAATTAGCGACGGCCCGTAATCCTCTTTCTTCTTTCCATTTCCATTGACCTGTTTCCGGTTTAAATCCTAAAATATCATAACGCATCGTTTGCCTATCTGCATTATTCCAAAATCCTTTCCAATATCCATAATTTTGACGTTCTTCGGACGCTTCGCGGTATATTGGATTGAATCTAAATTCCGGAGATTTCGAGTAACATATCACATATTCAAATCCTACATTAAATGTGGACAAACCATTTTCAATAAATTGACGATTCACATTTTTATCATAACGTCTCGTGCTTATTGTATTCCGATAATTTTCTTCGCCAAAAATATTATCTAATAATTTCCGCATATTGTGATATTCTTCATCACCGATAGAGACAAATATTGCTCCATCATTACTAAGTAGTTGTCTTGCGACAAGTATACGAGGCAAAAGCATGTTCAACCAGTTGGAATGAAATCTACCGCTTGATTCAGAGTTAGTGTCGATTGTAATACCGTTTACTGAAACTCCAATATGTTTCCAATAATCATTCTTTGATTCTTCCCAATTATCATTATATACAAAGTCACCATCAACATTATACGGCGGGTCAATATAGATGCATTTTACCCTTTCCCGGTATCCCGCAAGAAGGCATTTCAGCGTCTCAAGGTTTTCCCCTTCAATAATCATATTGCCATCTGAATATTCAGGATTAACACTTCTTTCTTCATCGTAGACCAACGTAGCTTTGCTCGGCGTAAAAGCATTCCGTTTTGCCTCGCTTTTCCCGAACCACTTGAATTCAAACCGTTCAGTTTCCTTAACCATTTCAGGATCAATTATTTTTTTTAATTCATCAGGATTAAGCTTTCCTTCAACAGTAAAAAGGTCTGGAAAGAGACTTTTGAGCGTTTCAAGCCGTTCCTTATTTAAATCTGGGGTCTGCATCAGTTTTTTATCAAGTTCCGACATTTGCCAATTCCTCTGTTTTATTTTTAAAAGTCGTGTATTCTTTTACAGGCGCAAGGTAATTTACCTTTGCTTCAATACCCAAAGCCTCAAAATGTTTTATGGCGCATTTAATTTTATAGATTTCATTTTCGGTTAAAGCCTTTCGGTCGTCAAGGCTGTTTGTTCCTTTGGTTTCAATAACGAAATAGTATTCGGATTCACTTTCCGCCCGTATCTTTTTCTTTTTCAAAACAAGACCGAAATCGGGATTATATTCACCGGCTGGAGTTTTAATAACGTAAAAAGCAGGCAGTTTTAAAAAGCAGATAACTTCGGTATCGCTGTCCGCTTCACGGGCAAACTTCTGTTCATGCTCGCTGTCCCAGATGACATGGTCATAAATACCTTTATTCGGTGTTGGCTCTATTTTGTCTGTGTTTTTAAGGATAAATTGTTCAAAATGATCAATCTCAAAAGTCTCTCCGGTAATGCGGTAATCAAGAGCCCGGAGCATTTCATCAAGTTCAATGTATCGTATTTTCTGTACTGCTTCCTGTATAAAACGAGGCGGGTTCTTGATTATCTCTTTTCTGTTATTAAGCCCCTGCACAATTTTGAAAACTGTTGGATAGGCAAGGGCAGTGTTTTCGCTTATCTCTTCCACAAGGTCAATCGGTGCAAACAGAGCATTAACGGCCTTACTTTCAGTTCTGAAATCCTGTGTTTGGATACCGTCTCCCGAAATACTCTGTATTCTGCCAAGGGCAACCTGTATTTGATGTTCTGAGATAGTGAGTTTGTTTATTGTTTTTATGGATTCTGCGATTATTCTTTCTTCATCGAAAGAAACAAGATACTCTGTTTTTTGAGACAAGCGTTTCCAGAATTCGCGGAATGAAGAACTATTAAAACGAGTGTCGTTTCTGGATAACCGCTTTTCGGTGAGTTTTTGGCCCTTATGGTTGTTGCGCGTCTCGGCTCCCGCTTCGCTACTGCCATAAATCTCCTCTATTTCAGCCTGATACTGTGAAACAAAAGTCTCATAAGTTTCATTTGGAATAACGGTTAATAGGTTTGTTTCCTGGCCTTCGTTTGTTTCCGGCTTGTCATAAACCCTTTGACCGTCCTGATTAACACATATACGCAAACCACGGCCGATTTCCTGCCGTTTTTTTATCTCGCTGTAGCTCTGGTTCAGTGTGGCAATATTGAATACATTGGGATTATCCCAGCCGACGCCAAGGGCGGAGTGCGAAAAAATAAACTCAACAGGATTATCAAGGGATAGTAATTCTTCTTTTGATTTTAAAATTAGATCGTAAAGCTCTTTGTTGTTTTTCATAGAGCCTTCGTTATCTGTAAAATCACCCTTGCCTGTCTGTGCAAAATAATAACCCTGTGATTGTTCGATTTGTGAGATGCTAGCCTCTCTGCCATAAAAAGCTTTATGAACCTTCTTGTATTGTTCGATGAAAGCCTTTTTTATAATTCCATCCGGTTGAATGTAATTGTCAACCCTGTCAATAAATGTAAGAGACAGGCATTTTATTCCGAGTTGCTTTAATTTCTCTTTTTTATGGAAATGGCTGTCAATGAGCCAGTGAATCTGTTCACCGAAAATTGTGGAAAGGTCCTTGGACTGTTCTCCTTCATAAATAACAGCGCCATTCTTGAATTTGACAAAACCTTTTCCACGTATTGGTTTTGCTATCTGTTCAAGGATGTAATCTTTATAAATGATATTACCTGTTACCTCCTGTAAATCTGCATTTTTATCAAGCTTTTTAGTATTCTTAAACTTGAACCCATTCGCAGTTTGATGCCACGCTTTTAAAGCGGCTTTCGGCTCGCCTTTACCAACTTCTATTTTAACCAGCTCGATTTTCATTGACGCTTCATCATTTTTTTCAGATACAGTCAACACCTCTATTTTCTTAACCAGACCTTGCTGGTAACTGTCATAAGGCGTGAGCCGGTAAATCAGATTGGATAATATTTTATGTGTGGCTGAATAACGAATTTTAAATAATGGGTTGATGGTTTTAATTCTTTCAATAGAATTTTCCGTATCCATCCCTTCCTGAGGTTCATCCATTATGATTATGGGATTAGTGCGGGAAATCGCCTCAATGTAGGCCATGTTTGAAAACAAATCTTCCCGTTGCGACTGATTAAGGATACGGTCATCGGAATTGAACGATTGTAAAGTCATTACCATAATCCGAGGATGCTGTTCCTCGACAAAATTCATAACTTTTGAGAGTCGTTTACTGTCGTATTCAAAGTAGCTTGGCTTTATGTTGTAAATATCTTCAAGCTGTTTTTCGAAAGCCTTTAGCGTTGTAAGCACTCCTTCTTTTATCGCAACGGAAGGAACAAGTATTATGAATTTTGTAAATCCATAATGTTTGTATAATTCGAATATGGTTTTTATATATACCAGGGTTTTTCCTGTACCGGTTTCCATTTCAATACAGAGGTTATTCGTCTGCTGAATATTCGCCGCTTCTTCTTTGATTCCGTTTTCAATTACAAGGTCTTTTATGTTTTGGATTATTTCATCTGGAGATAGCGAAATAATATTTGAGCGGATTCCTTCAATACAAGCATTATCAAAAGTATTTTTTTCCTGTCCTTTAAATACAGAAATTGCCGATCGAATCGCTTGTTGCTGATATTCTAATTGTTCAAGTTTTAATTCCATCAAATCATTACCTTTGTTTTATTCTGCCTGCCACAGACGGCAGGCCAAAAGAGGGGCAAGTTTTTATTCTTCCCAAAAAAATATCTAATTTCTCTATACTTAACACACATGTATTCTTCTTGTATTTAGCCGACAAAGCATTTCATATAACGCGCTATTATACGAATTTATTTCGTGATATCAAACTAATTATGCAACAAGTCGTAACAGGTCAGTCAAGGCTTAATTACTGTTGCAGAAGCATGTTTTCTCAGATTAGCTTTGTCATTCCGAGTAGAGCGAGGAATCCCCAAGAAAACACCTGAATTATCAGTGCTTAGGGAGATTCCTCGCTCCGCTCGGAATGACAAAGCGATAAAAAATAATTCATTGCAGTAATTTTAATACGCTTGACTGACATATTACAAAAAACCAGTGTGCTCCGTGGGCGTTCAATTGAACGCCCCTACATTACCTGGGAGTGTCACCCAAAGGTGTTTTCAGCCCAATTCCGTAAGTTTGTCATTCCGAGCGGAGCGAGGAATCCCCAAGAAAACGCCTGAATTATCAGTACTTCGGGAGATTCCTCGCTCCGCTCGGAATGACAAAGCGATAAAAATTAATTCATTGCAGTAATTTTAATACGCTTGACTGACATGTTACAAAAAACCAGTGTGCTCCGTGGGCGTTTAATTAAACGCCCCTACATTACGTAGGAGTGTCGCCCCAAGGTATTTTCAGCCAAATTCCGTAAGTTTGTCATTCCGAGCGGAGCGAGGGATCTCCAAGAAAACGCCTGAATTATCAGTGCTTCGGGAGATTCCTCGCTCCGCTCGAAATGACAAAGCGATAAAAAATAATTCATTGCAGTAATTTTAATACGCTTGACTGACATGTTACAAAAAACGCAGTGTGCCCCGAGGGCGTTCAATTGAACGCCCCTACACAAACGATACAATTACTTATTTCGGTGGGCCGGCATGCCCTTCGGCAGGCTCAGGATAAAGAAGCCGGCCCCTACGTTAATATTCCATCAATCAGAAGAAATATGGAAACTCTGCCCGGCCCGGCCGGAATTATAGCTTTGCTCCCTGCAGGCTTTTTGTTATAATTGCCCCCGAATTTACGCATGGCTGCAAGGAATTTCAAGTTTAAAAGCCAAGCCACTATTACCCCAGGAGAAATGTAGATTGCCTATTTCTTTCCGCGAACAATTAGCCCAGGGCGTGGTTTTATTCGACGGCGGCATGGGAACCATGCTCTATCAGCGCGGGGCCTACATTAATCAATGTTATGAAGCCCTGAATATATCCTCCCCGGATATGGTTTATGAGGTTCATGCGGATTATGTCCAGGCCGGCTGCGATGTGATCGAGACCAATTCTTACGGCGCTAATGGCTATAAATTAAAAGGCTTTGGTCTGGTTTCGCAGGTTGCGGAGATTAACCGCCGCGCCGTGGAACTGGCTCGCCGCGCCGCCGGCGACCGGGTTTTGGTCGCCGGCGCCATCGGACCCTTAGGCGCTATGGTTAAGCCCCTGGGACCAATCTCCCCGGAAGAGGCCCGTGAATTATACCAGCCCCAGATTAAAAGCCTGATTGAGGCCGGTGTGGATTTACTGATATTCGAGAGCTACTTTGATCTCCGGGAACTCCGGATCGCCGTGGACCTCGCCCGCCAGTGTACGGACGCTCCCATTATTCTCCAGGCTTCTTTTAATGAAAAGGGCGAAACCCTGATCAGCCTTACGGTGGAGGCTTTTATTCGCGAAACCTCAGGCTGGGATGTGGATGTGCTGGGCTTTAACTGCTCCACCGGCCCGGCCGACATGCTCACACTGCTGGAACACGCGGTAAAGCTTACGTCCAAGCCCTTATCCTGCCAGCCTAATGCCGGCATGCCGCGAATGGTGGATGGCCGCAATTTTTACTTGTCTTCACCCGAATACCTGGCCGAGTATGCCAAACGCTTTATCCAGACCGGAGCCGCTGTAGTCGGAGGATGCTGCGGCACCGAACCTAAACATATCAAGGCCGTGCGCTCGGCCATCCGGGCGCTCTTTCCCGGCCAACGGGTCTCGGTTGAGCCGATAAAGAATGTTGTGGGTAAGCCGCTTGCCGAAAAGCCTCTGGCCGAAAAATCACGCCTGGGACAATGTTTGCAATCCCGGACTTTCATTACTACCGTGGAAATCACTCCGCCGCGGAGCGCGGATCCTCTGCCCACTCTGGAGAAATGCCGGCTCTTGAAAATGCATGGTATTGACGCCGTTAATATTCCCGACGGCCCGCGCGCATCGGCCCGGCTCTCACCCATGGTCATGGCCCTCTTAATTGAACAGCAAGTAGGCATAGAGGCTGTGCTGCATTATGCCTGCCGGGACAGGAACATCCTTGGCATGCAGTCCGATCTGCTGGGCGCTCACGCGGCCGGCCTGCGTAATCTCTTGATTGTTACCGGCGATCCGCCTAAAATGGGGGATTATCCCGATGCCACTGCGGTCTTTGACGTAGACTCCATCGGACTTACCCGGATGGTGACAAACCTTAATTGCGGGCGGGATATTGGAAATAATCCCATCCCGGCTCCCCTGGCTTTTTTAAAAGGCGTGGGCGTTAATCCCGGAGCCATCAATCTAGAACATGAACTGGATCGTCTCCATCAAAAAATCGAGTCCGGCGCCGAGTTTATGATTACTCAGCCGGTTTTTGACACAGAAATTTTCCTGCATTTCCAGGAGAGAATAAACAGTCCGGCCATACCTATTATTGCCGGTATCTGGCCCCTGGTGTCATATAAAAATGCTGAATTCATGAACAACGAGGTGCCGGGCGCCAGCGTCCCTCCTGCGATCATGGCCAGAATGCGCGCCAAGGGCAGCGGCCCGGAAGCCCAGCAGGAAGGAATTCTGATCGCGGGCGAGGCACTGCGTACTATTCGTCCCTTGATTGCCGGGGTTCAGGTCTCGGCGCCGTTTGGCAAAGTACAAATCGCCCTGGATGTTCTTCGGGCGGGAGGAGTGGAAAAATCACATGAGTCTTAAAAAAACCAATTCTGCAAATTTTAAAAAAGTGCCGGCCTGGATGCTGCTGCTAACCGCCTTTATAACCGGAAACGTCATAATGATGATCGAGGTGGTAGGCACCAGGGTAGTGGCGCCTTATTTCGGGGTGGGAGTTTATGTCTGGTCAGCCCTGATTACAGTAGCTCTATTGGCCCTGGCCGCCGGCTATGGGGTTGGCGGATACTGGGCCGACCTGCGCCGCAGGCCGGAATGGCTTTACCTTATTATAGTGGGCTCCTCCCTCTTTACCTTTCTTATCCCAATCTTGCGCTATCCCATATTGACCGGGGCCGAACACCTGGGAGTACGGGGCGGAGCGCTGGTAGGAAGCGCTCTGCTCTTCGGGCCGGCGCTCTTTCTGCTGGGCATGGTTTCTCCTTATATTGTCAAACTATATACCGAAAATTTTGAGAAAATAGGCCGCCGGGTCGGCCTGCTTTATTCGGTTTCCACTATTGGAAGCTTTTTCGGCACCCTAACCATGGGTTTTTATCTGATTCCCCTTTTCCGGCTAAGCACTATCATAGTGTCCTTGGGCGGCATTCTCCTGCTAATGCCGCTGATCTATTTTTTTCTGTTCCGTTCTCAGCGCCGCCTGCTTTTCTTCTGCTTAATCGCGGCCGGACTGGGAACTCTGATATTTTTCCCGCGTGTCCCCCGGTCCCTCTGGGTCACTGACAGTCTAAAGATTATTCATAAAGCCACCAGCTTCTATGGGGAACTTAAAGTCCTCGAGAGTTCCACGCACCGCACCTTGCTGATCGACGGAATTATTCAATCCGGAGACGATCTTCGGCTGGGGCAGGCTTCCCCGCCCTATGTCTTTGATACCGGGAGTCTTATCTCCCGGTACTGTCCGGCTGCGCAAAGCGCTCTGGTAATCGGACTGGGCGGCGGAAACCTGGCACACCTGCTGCTTAAAAAGAATCTCACGGTGGAAGTGGCGGAGATTGACCGCAAAGTTGTGGACGTGGCTAAGCGTTTCTTTAATATCGATCCCCGGCAAGTGAAGATCACGATTGAGGACGGACGGCGCTATCTCCGTCAGACGGATAAAAAATATGATGTGGTTGTTCTAAATGCCTTTTCCGGAGAATCCTTTCCCTCCCATATGCTTACCCAAGAATGCTTCGGCCTGGTAAAAAAAATATTAAATCCCCAAGGCGTGGTCCTGCTCAATTTTGTCGGTTATGTCCAGGGCCCGCATAGGCAATCTACGGCTGCGCTCTATGCGACTATAAAATCCGAGTTTACCTGGTGCCGGGTTTTTTTCCGGGAACCCAAGAGCCGGTTCGGCAATGTACTCTACGCCGCGGGCGAGGACACGATTCCCGAGAACCAGTCGCAAGATGCCAATTGGGACACGCTCAAAGAGCGGGAGGTTACTATTTCGGGCTGGGAAACAGCGCCCGTGGTCACAGATGATTATAATCCCATTGAGTTCTTAAACCGCATGGTTTATAAAAGATGGCGCCAGCTCGTGATTGATACTTTTGGCCCGGAAATATTATTGAATTAATCGCCTGATGCATCCTCTTAAAACACGTATTCGGGAAAAACTTCAGTCTCTCCTTCCATCCCAGGGAACCGTCCTCACCGGCATTTCGGGCGGCGCAGATTCCGTCGCCCTGCTCGCACTTTTGGCGGAAATCATCCCGGATTCAAAAAAACGTCTGCGAGCCGTGCATATTCATCACGGCCTGAGAGGAAAAGATGCTGACCGCGATCAGGAACTGGTCATTCGGCTGTGCAAACGTCTGGGTATTTCCTATACAGTTTATAGCCGGCAAGTCAATCAAGAAGCCAAAAAACTCGGAATCGCGATTGAAGAAGCCGGAAGAAAAGCCCGGCAAGCCTGTTTTCTTGACACAGCCCGCATTTATAAATCCCGTACTGTAGCCCTGGCTCATCACCTGGATGACCAGGCTGAAACCCTGCTTTTGAACCTTCTGCGCGGCGCGGGCGGACAAGGCTTAGCTGCCATGCGCCTCTCCAGACCTTTTCCCCATGCCCAGGCTCCGAAAGGACTCCGGCTGATCCGGCCTCTGCTGGAAGTCTCTAAACATGAACTTGAATCTTTTCTCCGTGAACAAGGCATCTCCTGGCGCCGGGATAAAAGCAACCATGATCTTAATTTCTCCCGCAACCGGATCAGGCGCATACTTCTGCCTAAACTGGAGCGGGATTTCAACCCTCAAATAAAATCCCTCCTGGCCCGGAGCGCCCAAGCCCTGGCCCGGGACGATGAGTTGCTAAACCATCTGGCGCAGCGTTCTCTCCAGCGTCTGGCCGCGCCCTTGCCAACTGTGGGGTTAAAATTATCCCGGAAAAGGTTTAACCATTTATCCGAAGGGCTGCGCTGGAGAGTTTTGGCCCTGCTCTGGGAAAAATTGAAAATACCTCAAAAATCCACCCGACATTTGGAACGCATCATGTCCGCCGCCGCGCAAAAACATGCCGGCCTGAGCCTGCCGGGCGGATGGCGGCTAACTGCCAAGGCTGATACCATGGCTTTCACCCGGCTTTGTAACAACCGGTTACTGATGTAGCGTAAGTGCCGTCTAAGGAGGGGTACCCTATTTCACGCTGAAAGTAATCGAATACAAAAAGCACCCTTAACTAACACAAAAAAGGTGAATTGTAATCACAAGTGCAACAGTTTGGGATATAAAAAGAGTCCCTTTACTCAAAAAACCTGATATTGTGTAAGTGCAAACCAACACAAAAAACCAGGGGGAGTAAAGGGACATGCCAATAGTATCAAATGCAGAGCCGAAATACAAACATTTCAAGGAACGAGAACGTTATAAACTGGAAGTACTGATTGAGCAAAGAAATCAAGTAAGCAAAATAAGTTGTCTATTAAAGAAGTCCAGGTCGACAATTTATCGCGAGCTCAAACGAGGCAGGATAAAGCTAAAGAAATCTGATTTAAGTGAAGAAGAAAAATATCGAGCGGATTTAGCACAACGGAAATATGAGCAGAATGTATCGGGGCGGGAGCGATCATTAAAGATCGGAAAAGACAGGCTTCTGGAAAAATATATTCTGGAGAAAATAAAGAAAGACAGATATTCACCAGATGCTGTCATTGGCGAGATCAAGAGGAAAGGGTTGGAATTTGAAGGCATGATATGTACCAAGACCCTTTACAATTACATCAAAAAAGGAATATTTAGCGAAATAAGCAATAAAGATTTGTGGGAAAAGAGAAAACGCAAAACCAGGCGGTATAAAAAAGGGAGAATAAGCTTAAGAAATCGAAGTGGAAGAAGCATCGAAGAGAGAAGCGAGGCAATAAACCAGCGTGAAGACTATGGTCATTGGGAAGGCGATTGTGTAAAAGGACCGCAAGGTCAAGGAACAACATGTTTATTTACACTCACGGAAAGAAAAACCCGTGAGCAGGTGATTATGAAGATAAAGACAGCCAGCCAAGAAGAGATTAAAAAGCGCCTGGATGAGTTAGAAAAACGATATGGGAATGAGTTTGGCAACAAAATTAAAAGCATAACTTTTGATAATGGCGGCGAATTCTTAGACTGGGAAGGAATAGAAACCAGCGCAACTACAACAACAGAGCCAAGGACCAAGGCATATTTCGCCCATCCGTACAGTTCGTGGGAGCGAGGCAGTAACGAAAATCAAAATAGAATGATACGCCGGTTTATCCCGAAAGGCACAAATATAAGCAAAATAAGCGAAACTAAGATTGCAGAGATAGAAAATTGGATGAATAATTATCCGAGGAAAATATTGAGTTATAGGTCAGCCAATGATATGGTTTTGCAACTTACGCAAAAAAGTGATTTGGGTGAGTTTGTCGCAGTATGAGTTACAATTCACCAACTAACACAAAAAACAATAAAAAAGTTGCCAGCCCTATGGCAGTATGCTAGGATAAAAAACTAATTATCCTTTACTTTTATGTATTTTTATAAGGCTTATCAGGAGGAGTTTGTGAACAACTCATTAAAAACGCTTTCTTTCTGGCTGTTCATCTTTATCGTGGTGATCATGCTGGTAAATTACATTAATCTCCCCAAACGGGGCGGCGGCGCCAAGCAGTATAATTATACCGAGTTTCTGCGGGACGTAAATCGGAAAGATATTTCCAAGGTTGTCATCGTGCAAAAAGACCAGTTAGGCAAGGAAATCATCGGCAAACGCAAGGATAATACGGATTTCCGGCTAATCGCACCGACTGATGATCCCACGCTTTTCAAAACCCTGCATGACCAAGAGGTCGAGATCATAAGTAAACTGCCTCAGACCTCGGGCATGCAATGGCTGGCGACTTTTTTCTTCTCCTGGGGGCCGGTAATCGCCTTTATTCTCTTCTGGCTTTATTATCTCAATAAAATGCAGGGCGGGGCCGGCGGCGCCATGGCCTTCGGCAAGAGCAAGGCCAAACTGCAAACTCCGAGCAACAAGCCCAAGATAACTTTTGCCGACGTAGCGGGCGTGGACGAGGCTAAGCAGGATCTCGAGGAAATTATCGAGTTTCTGAAAGACCCTACTAAATTCCAGAAGCTGGGAGGAAAAATTCCCAAAGGCGTGCTCCTGCTCGGAGCTCCCGGAACCGGCAAAACTCTGCTGGCCCGGGCTGTGTCCGGAGAATCCGGGGTTCCCTTTTTCAGCATCTCGGGCTCGGATTTTGTGGAAATGTTCGTGGGCGTGGGCGCTTCCCGCGTGCGCGATCTTTTTGAGCAGGGGAAAAAGCACGCTCCCTGCATTATTTTCATGGACGAAATTGATGCCGTGGGCCGGCACCGCGGGGCCGGCCTGGGCGGCGGACATGATGAACGTGAGCAGACCCTTAACCAACTCCTGGTGGAAATGGATGGTTTCGAGTCCAATTCCGGCGTAATCCTGATCGCTGCCACCAACCGGCCGGATGTTCTGGACCCGGCCCTGCTTCGGCCCGGAAGATTCGACCGGCAGATTGTAGTAGACCGCCCTGATCTCCTGGGACGGCTCGGCATCCTCAAGGTCCATACTAAAAATATCACCCTGGGCCCGGACGCAGACCTGCAAATCCTGGCCCGGCGCACTCCCGGCTTCTCAGGCGCCGACCTGGCCAACCTGGCAAATGAAGCAGCTTTATTGGCCGCGCGCCGGGACAAACGCAAAGTAAGCATGTCGGAATTGGAAGAATCCATCGAACGTGTTCTGGCCGGTCCGGAACGCAAGAGCCGGGTTATTTCCGAGCGGGAAAAGAATGTTATTGCCTATCATGAATCCGGGCACGCCCTGGTGGCGCGAAATATCCCCGGAACCAATCCTGTACATAAAGTTTCCATTATACCCCGGGGACACACGTCCCTGGGTTATACCCTGCAGCTTCCGCTGGAGGACCGGTTCCTGAGCATGCGCGGGGAGTTAATGGGCGAAATTGCCGTACTCCTGGCCGGGCGGGCGGCAGAAGTATTAGTTTTCAAAGAGATCTCAACCGGCGCATCTAATGATTTGGAACGGGCTACTGAGCTGGCGCATAAAATGGTATGCGAATTCGGCATGTCGGAAGAAATGGGAACCATGACGTATGGAAAAAAAGACCGCGAGGTTTTTCTGGGCAAGGACCTTCTAAAAGAAAAAAATTACAGCGAGGAGACTGCCAAGAGCATCGACAGCGAGGTTCGGAAAATTATAAGCACCTCCTATACGCGGGCCATGTCACTGCTGAAGAAGCACGAGCCCCGTCTGATCAAACTGGCTGAAACTCTCCTGGAGAACGAAGTTATCGAAGGAGAGCTGATCGATCAAATCCTGAATATCAAAACGCCGGCCCCCCGAAAAGAGGCTGGAGGGTAATCAAAAAAACACGTATGAGAAGCCCTCTTCCAAAAACGGTACTGCATTGCGGGCCTTTCCGCCTGAAACTCGCCCTTCGTCCTCACATTATGGGCATTATTAACCTGACGCCGGATTCCTTCTCTGACGGCGGATTGATTAAAAATCCCGGCGCCGCTTATCAAAGAGCCGCGGCCATGCTTGAGCAAGGCGCGGATATCCTCGATTTAGGCGCGGAATCCTCCCGTCCGGGCGCTTTACCAATTTCCGCAGCCGAAGAAAAACGCCGTTTATTGCCGGCCCTTAAACGCCTGGCCCGGCTTCCCCTCCCTATTTCCGTGGATACCAGCAAACCCGAAGTAGCGGCCGCGGCCCTGGAAGCCGGGGCCGTCATGATCAATGATATTACAGGATTAAAAGATCCGGCCATGCTCAGCCTGGCCGCCCGGAGCCGCGTTCCCGTGGTCATCATGCACATGCGGGGTACGCCCCGCAGCATGCAGCGCGCACCGCGGTATGGCAACGTAGTGTCCGAGGTGCGCCAGGAACTCCTGGCCGCGGCCCGCCGGGCGCAGATCGCGGGAGTAAAACACGAAAAAATCATACTGGACCCGGGAATTGGTTTTGGTAAAACTCCAGCGCATAATTTGCTATTGCTGCGCGAATTGCACCGGCTGGCAGACACCGGCTATCCCATTCTGGCCGGGCCTTCGCGCAAATCTTTCCTAGCCGCAATTCTGGGGCCCCTCCCGCCCCCAGAGCGGATCTTTGGCACAGCTGCGGCTGTAACCCTGGCCGTGGCCCATGGCGCCCGGATCATCCGGGTTCATGATGTAAAAGAAATGCGCATGGCAGCGCAGGTGGCGGACGCTATTCAGCACGGTAAAATCCCCGGCCAAACGAGGAGACTGAAATGCCCGCAGGGCTGACCCGAGTGTACCAGCTACTGGCGGACTTTCGCTGGCAGGACGGGGTGGACATTTTGATAGTGTCTATTCTTTTCTACCGCATCCTGTTAATGCTACGCGACACCCGGGCCATGCAAATGCTCAAAGGTTTTCTATTCCTGCTCTTCCTGGCCTTTCTGGGCGTGCAATTCCATCTCTACACCATTAACTGGCTCCTAACCCCGCTCTGGGTTGTCTGGCTTATCGCCTTTGCCATCATCTTCCAGCCTGAGCTGCGCCGCGCCCTGGTACATCTGGGACGCCGGAAAATGTTTATGGGATTTCTCAAGGAAGAGGCCCGGCTGTACAAGGAGATTACCGAGGCCTGCCGCGTGCTGGCCCGGCGCCGGATCGGAGCACTCATTGTGCTCGAACGCGACAACAACCTGAAACATTATATTGAAACCGGAACCGCCATGGACGCGGAATTGACAGCCGAATTGCTGGTTACCATCTTCGTTCCCCGTACTCCTCTGCACGACGGCGCGGTCATTGTTCGGGAATGGCGCATGGTGGCGGCCGGCTGCATCCTGCCCCTAACACAGGATCCCAATATATCCAAGAAAACCGGGACCCGTCATCGGGCCGCTATTGGAATCACCGAAGAAACCGATGCTGTAGCCATAGTGGTTTCCGAGGAAAACCGGAGTATCTCCCTGGCTGTAGGAGGCAAAATCACGCCCGCGATCGACAGCCAGACCCTGGAAGAAATGCTAACCCTTTACGGACCCAAAAGGGGGGTGGGATAAATGCCCGGCCGGCGAAGACGTTTAAAAATCTTTATCCAGGACAAAGTATTTTCCGAATGGCGCTACAAGCTGGCGGCTCTGCTAGCGGCTTGTGTCATGTGGGCCTACGTGGCCGGCCAGCAATCCATGCAGGCCGTGTACACCGTGCCAATTTACTTTCAGAACCTGCCGGACGACAGCGTGATGGTGGACCAAAAAGTCCATACCGTTGAGGTAACCGTCTCCGGCCGGCGCGACTCTATCCTTTCCCTCCGGGAGCGCCAAATCTGGATCAGCCTCGACCTCTCCGGTATGAAGCAAGGCCAGAACGTCTACCTCATCACTGACAAGGATATTGTGGTTCCGTCCGGCATAGAGGTCAAGAACGTGGCACGCCGCAAGCTCGTCATCCGCCTGGCCAAGAAAAAAGAGCCGGAAAAAAAACCCCCTGAGTAGGGGCAGAGTTCCATCTTTGCCCTAGGAGTTTGAGCAATTAGTGCGTTTTGTCATTCCGGCATGGTTTTAGCCGGAATCCAGGAATTTATCAATGCCGATAAAATAATCTTTTTATGGATTCCCGATAAGAGCATTCGGGAATGACAACCTGAAAAACCGACTAAATGCTCAAGCTCCTAGGAGTCTGAGCATTTAGTCGGAAATTCAAGTATTTCCCTCCCTTTTTGACGAGACTGTATCGCAATACTGTTTTTAAGCAATTTCACAAAGTTTGTCATTTCGAGGCGCAGCCGAGAAATCTCTAAAAGCCCTTTTGAATTCAACGTTTTCGTGGAGATTCCTCGCTAACGCTCGGAATGACATTCACACGTTTACAGCATTACGACACAGTCTCTCGAGGGAGAGGCATTATTTATACGAAAATCGACCAATTGCTCAAGCTCCTGGATATGATACTGCCCGGGCCGGCATGGAAGCCGGCCCCTGCTACGTCGCCTGGTAAATTGATTTGAGCAGATCAAACACAGGCAGCTTGATATTCTTCTCTATTATGATACCGCCGGGATATTTCAGGTTCAACCGCCAGTACAAGCTTTTCTTTTCAAATATAATGGCAGGCAGCCGCATTTGATACTTCTCTTCGGATCCGAAGCGGATTTCCACCTTTATTGACTCACGCGGAGCCAGTTGCTCCAGCATACTTAGCAGCCTTTTCTCCAGAGCCTGATTCTCAGCCTTGGTAAGGGCGCGCAGTACAACCCGACTCAATCTTTGCACTGCCGCCGGCGTCTCTCCCCTGGCTAACTGCTCTAAGGCGTTTTGCAGGCTCCGGCCGGCTGGTGTCTGCAGATTAAATTGTTGCGCCAGCAAAGGATCAGACTCCACTGTTTTTAGTAAACCCTCAGCCTGATGGATATTCGTATAAATCCCCGAATAGTGGCGCTCTCCCAGGTAAGCCATGATCTGGCTGACCAGCCGTCCTGGCATGGCATCTGCCTGACCAGGAGTTTGTTTATACTCATCGCATAGCTGCGCGGGCAGGAATATTTTTATTTGCGCTCCTTCCCTTTCCATCCATTCCTGCCTCACCAGGCCGGTTAAATATTTTCCCCAACTGATATTTTCCGGCAAACGCCGGATTTCAATGCTTTTGGCTTTTAAAATATCCAGTAAAGCCGGCTCATTCGGCGGCAGGGAACCCAGCACGCGCCGCTCCAGGTCATGCTTGACGTGCTTTGCCGTGTCAATTGGCAGGCGCCCGCTTCCCGGCCAGGCGGTCAGCATTCCAATCAGGCCCAGGCGCAGGCGCGGCCATTGCTTAAATAACCAGGAACGGTCTTTTAAAATATAGGTATTAGGTTCGGCCTGAATCTTAGAGGGAATGATTTCCCATAACAATTCAGAAGCGGCATAATAATCTTCTTTTTTCCCTGCTTTCAGCCATCTATCCATAAGCGGCTCAAGATATTTTTCCAGCCGCGGCGCAATCAGATTATTCACTAAAGCGTGGGAAGCGATGGACAGAAGAAAGATAATTGGCAAGCTTGCGGGAACCAGGAAGTAAACCGCGATATTAATGCCGGCAATAAGCCCGGCCGGGGCAAGATTCAATCGCGAGACGCGATTTCCCTGCGAGTCCTTTATACCATGCACTATCCAAAATATCGGCTGAGAGGCTAAGTAGGCAAAATCCAGTCCAGGCAAACTAAATGTGCTGCCAAAAAAGTAAAGCGCAGTGACTGCCGCGCCTCCGGCTATAAAAGAGAGCCCATTCTCCAGCCAGCAGGCAATAGCCCGGTCATAAAAGCGCTCTAAAGTTTCCCGTTTGGGCGGGGAGCGGCCGGCCAATACTTTGCTCAATCCTTTTTCCATCAAATTCACCATTGGCTCGCGCAGCCAGGTCCAGATCCCGTCAACGCCTTGGCCTGTTTTGCTCCCTGCTTCTTTACCTGATATTTTATCTATCTTTTTTTCATTCTTTCCATATTTTAAAAACCTGCGTTTTTTATTGCCAGTAAATGTCCTGAGCGGCTGGAGAAAATCGGCTTTTTCGATTTTTTCTTTATATTCTTCAAGCTCTTTCTTTCCGCTTTCATCTGCTTTATCCAAAACCGCGCCCAGATTTTCCAGCGTCTCTTGCCTTAACTTTTCCAGCCGCGTCTTGATCATTCCGGTCAATTCGCTGATTCTGTAGTTTTCCCCGAGCATCTCCCAATTTCCATTTATGTTCAGCAGGTACAAGTAAAGTCTCTGCAGCAGCTCCACAAACTCCAGCGAATCAGCCGCGTTTATTTGCGCTTTAAGACGGCTTAAGGCCTCCCTGATTTTTATTGTTTTTATTGCATCTTTGCTTTCTACTGCTGCCTCAAACTCCTTCACAGCTTTTGCATAATTAATTGAGTCGATTTCAATCCCGGCCTGGGATGCCATCATATCCGAAATGTCTTGCTTTATTTGCTCTAAAGCTGTTTTCTTTTCATTTAATCCCTTATCGTCTTTTCCCGATTTCAGGCTTGTTTTTACTTCCTCGATTCTTTCATCTATTTTTTCAATCAATTCTTCAGGAGCAAAATCCAGAAGTCTTCCAATGTCTCCACGGCTCAGCTTCAAGCCGCCCGTATCATATCCTGTAAGTTTCTTTTCTATTTCTTTCGGCAAGGCGCTTTTGAACAATCTATCTATATATTCCGCATTTCCTAAAAACTCTGACTCTACCGGAAGCAGGTCCTCGTCGGCCAAAACAGCCATTTTCACATCCGGATCAAGCGATTCAATTTTTCCACGAATAATTTTTTTGGCAGGATCATCTGCTTTTTTGTATATTTTCTTGAGAAACTCTTTAACCTCTATATTATATTTTTCTTCATCCAGGTTTTTAATTATTGCGTCAATGATGGATTTAAATTCCTTCGTATCCCTTCCATCGATTTCTTTTGCTAAATATTCAAGTATCTGCGGGCGAATGATGTCCATGTAGTTATTGAATACTCTATTGTTTCCTGCAGGACTATTTGCTTGAAGCAACTTTTTTATAGAATCTTGTTTATCCGTTTTAAAACTCTTTGCTATTAAATTAAGCTCATCAAAAATATAGCTGAGATTAGCAATGTCGATCTTTTTTGCTTTATCGGATATTATTTTTTTCTCGTCGTCTTTTTCTGCTAATCTCATTAAAATCATCAAAATCGACCCTGATTCAGGCACTTCATTCAATATCTTATTAAATAGCTTACTCCTCTTCACTTTACCTTCCTCCGCCAGCTTGACCAAAGCCTCCCCGGCTGCCATGCGAACAGCAACTTCATCGTCATCCAGCAATTCCATTATCGAGTTTTCTACTTTCTCTTCCGCTCTTTCTGCCTGTACTATATCCCAATGTTCAACTGCTAATTCCAGCAGGGCGAATTTGTGTAATAAATCATTTGGTTTATTCATTTGATTTAAAATAGATATGTTATCTATAAAGGGTCTTCCGACTTTCTTGTGGGTAAATTCCGCATCTGAAACTCGGATAACCCTTTAATCACAAGGCAGTATCAGCCTTTTGGTCTTTGAAAAACTTGACACGTTTTGGTAAGCCGGGTTAAGGTCTTGTTATTATGAAAACAAAAACCACCTTAAACGCGCTTTACAGTTTTTCCGGCTTTCGTGCCCGGTCACGTCTGAAAGGAATCTTAGGGAATTCCCCGGCACGAATCATCCCATTGCAACGACGTCAAAAAAAACGGTATGTTCGATCTGCGGCACGGTACACTACGGCCATTACGATTTCAGACTCCACCAAGTACGGGATCTGTCTTCCGGCGGCACTCGTGTTTTCTTGGAATTCGAATACCGTCGGCTCCTTTGCAAGCGATGCCGAGCCGTGAAGCAAGAAACCTTGGCTTGGCTGGCTGATTCCCGGCGTTTTACCAAACGCTTTGAACTTGAAATCGGACAGCAATGCCGAGAGATGTCTATTGAACGCGTTGCTACCATGAACCGGCTTTCCTGGGACCAAGTTCGGCGCATGGAAATGGTCTACTTGCGATCACTTGTTGAAAAACATCCGCCGTCTGCGCGCCTTCGCGCCATCGGCATGGATGAAATTTCAATCCATAAGGGCCACACTTACGCAATCGTGGTGGCCGATTTGGATAAACCACGCCCCATCTGGATGGGATTCGGCGGCCGGGGCGAAGCGCAAATTGACGCTTTTTACAAGGAAATAGGCCCCAAACGCTCTAAGCAAATTAAGCTGGCGGTCATGGACATGTGGAAGCCGTTTCGGAAATCCACGCGGCGGCATGCTCCTCAAGCCAGGATTGTGTATGATAAATTTCATGTACTGCGTCACTTGAATGGACGCTCTTGATGCTGTCCGGCGCAGTGAATATCATCGCGTTCAAGAAAAAGAACGCCGTTATATCAAGGGCCAACGCTATACGTTGCTTTCTCACAAGGCCAACCTGGACTTGAAAGGTCGCCGAGCATTGCAGCTTTTGCTCAAAGCCAACAAGCGCTTGCACAAAGCCTATCTGCTTAAGGAGTCGTTTGGGCAGTTGTGGAACTACCGAAGCGAAACCTGGAGCCGCAAATTTTTCGAGAACTGGAAAGAGCAGCTGCAATGGAGCCGGCTGAAACCTTTCCAAAAGTTCGCCAAAATGGTTGAACGACACTGGGATGACATTGCCAGCTATTGTCATCCCGACAACAAAGTCTCACTGGGTTTTATGGAAGGGCTCAATAACAAAATCCGGGTTATACAACGTCGAGCCTATGGCATCCGGAACCAAGAATATTTACGACTAAAGGTCTTGGCTTCGTTCCTAAAGGATGCCTGATTTACCCACAAGAAACCCGGAAGAGCCAAATATTTTAAATGTTCCAGCAGGTATCTCTGGTAACGCATCATCGTCTATTTCTCCCTGACTCCGGGCTCTTAAAAAATCGCTTCCGCTTCCGGGAATAAGCATGGACTTAAGTTCTTTTTTAACATTCACAATATACGGCATTAAACGCCGGTTTCTTATTTGATATCCCTGATGATCTTCAAATTTTAATTTATGCTGCTTAAAAAATAGCTCTTTCCGCCGTTTCGCCATTGTTTTATTATGTTCTGTGATTTGTGCGTCTGTTCGCGGAGATATCTCTTCCTCTGTTGGGCCCTCAGGTTCTTCTTCCAGATATTGTGAAAGGTCATATTCCCCGGCATGTACTTGGTTTTTATTTTTGGCTTCTTGCGCTAAAGAATTTAAGCCTTTTAATGGTTCAGCCTCTGCCGCATCACCATCTGCCGTATCATCTATATCCCAGGAACTTTTGCCCCCCTGTTCACTATCTTTCCCTTTACTTCCTGTTTCGGCCTCTTCAGAGCTTTCACCTTCTTCAGGCTTACCGGCTTCTTGATCTTGCCCTTCTTTTTCGGGTTCTGGTTTTGCCCCTGGTTTTTCACCCTCATCCCAATTCCATTCCCCGGTTTCATCCTCTTTTCCTTTGCCCACAGTTTCTGCTTTCTGAGCCGCCTCCATGCCCATCTCAGAAGCGCTCTGCCCGGCCTGGTTGGATTGTTGGCTAAGACTTTCCGCTTTCTCTTTTACCCGTTCAGCCATGCGCTGAAGCTGAAGGGCCATTTGATTCATATTTTCAATTTCATCGGCAGAAGGTTTTCCTTCCGATGGCTGGGGAGGAAGCAGCGATGTTTTTGGAGCGCCTTGCCTGCCGGGCATTGCCGGCGATTGCGAACTGCGCTTGCCTCCCTGTTGGGCCCGGGAAGCCTGGGCTAAATATTCCTTAACTGCCTCCTGGATTTGCTTTTCCGCCTCATCGATAATCTTCTGCCGTTCTTGATCAGACATTTTCTTCCAGCGCTTTTCAAATTCTTTCTGCGCTGCCTGCTTCTCCGCATCGCTCATGGCATCCCACATCTGCTGAACCTGGCTGGGGTTAATTCCTTGATGCTCCCGCTTAAACTGCTCCATCTCTTTTCGTTCAGTTATTTCGTCGTCTATCAACTTCTTATATTCGGGCCAGATTTCGTCCCTGACGATTTGATAAATTTCTTCGGGCTTAATCGTTTCCATAACCTTGCGATAGGCGGCCCGGGTCTTGTCCATGGCCTGCCTGACCTCTTTATTCTTCAGTCGCCCATCTCTGTCAATTTCTTTATACCAGCGGTAGATAAAGCTGTCCAGATATTGAGCCGGACGCGGCAGCCTGTTCAATAATGTCTGGGCAACTAATAAATTCTCCTCTCTAAAACGTTCCTCATAAGCTGCCTTTACCCAATCAACAGTGCCCTGATAACTATGCCAGCCGAATGCCATAATTCTGGGGGTATCCATAATCCGCAGCAGCAGATTAAAATGAGGATTATCTCTAAACTCATCTTCTATTATCTTCTCCCTGACAATTGCCCCATACTTGGCCTCAAATACCGGAGGCACTACCAGCCCATAAGCTGCTGCCCGTGAGATGTTATACAGATCATCCTCAACCCCTACAATCATCGTCTGAGGTTCCGGGAGATAAATCCACTGGGGTATCTCTACCGCAGCTTCAGCATAGGTAAGATCGCGTTTGCCGATAGTTCCTTTGGCCCAATTAAGAATATACGTTTTGGTTTTTGCCACCTCATTTTTACGTTGCTTAGCATCATTAAGCAGCTCATTTAATCTCAGCATACCCTTTTCCGTCACACCCAGTTCCTCTGCCTGGGCAATTGCCGCTTCCACTTCCTCCACCCGGGGAATCTGAGCCTTTTCTGAAAGAACCTTGAAAAATTCTATCAGGGTCTCTAAAACCGGCTCTTTGCTTTCCTTGCTGTGCTGCATAAGCGCTCCGGCCATGATTACGCCTATCACTCTTTGGCGCATATCGTTTGCCTGGGCATTCAAAGCAGCGGTTTCTTCCGCATTTCTTCCCGCCGGGTCTCTGACCAGCATTATGGCTATATCTTCAAGCCTTTCATCAGCCGTAAATATTTCAAAGGCCTTTTTAAGCAGATAATCTTCATCCAGGAATACCTTGCCCTCCTGCTGAAGCTTACTGCCGGCTTGAAACAGTTGGGCGGCTACTGGTATGAAGTAATCCGGATGTTTATTAAAAGCTTCCATTCCCTCATTGTTTACAACTTCAATTGTAGTAATGGCAGTGGAAATATCTTCCCGCTCATATCTAAGTGGAATAATTCCTTTAAAAGGGAAATAATGCCCGATGAATTCATGTTTAATATGACCTTTTAAAAGGGAAAGCGAAGAGTCCCTATTCCGAAGCCCCTTGGTCAAAACCAAGGTTGTTTCCAATCCTCTGGTAAAACAGGCCTTGGTGTCTTTGGTACCGGCAAATACTTTTTCAATAACATTTTTTATCTGCAGAGATAAAAATTTGCGTTTCAATTTATTCTTTTCATCTATGCTCTCCGGCAAAAGATATTTAATGTGATAAGGCTTTATAGCCGACATGACCTCATCAAATATCTCATCCGGGTTATGCCAGTTCTTAAGTCCTTCTGCCATTTCCCGGGCCATCTGTTTAAAAACAGCTATCTCCTCATGGTTGTATTCCGGAGTGGAAAGGTGATAAAATTCATCAAAAGTCCCTAACCTAAGCGCAACATCTTCCTGATTTTCAATCTGATTTATCCTGAGCAGGTCAAAGGCTTGTTTAAATTGTTCATAGGAAACGGTTTCAATCAGCGTTCTTAAATGATCCGCTGTTTCTATCAATTCCTGCCGTTTTTTCTGATAGATATTATTATCGTTGGCTTTCTCGGCTTTTAATATTTCGTTTTTCAGTTCATAATAATGCCTGTATTCTTTCAGAAAATCAGCGGGTATTTGCTTTTCCAGCAGATTACGCTCAAACCGGATTTGCAGCTTTTGGGCAAAATTATGTTCCTCCTCGCCCGCGCCAATAATAAGATGAATCAATTCATGTAAAATAATTGCCTGCTGTCCTTCGTAGGTTTTAAGCTTATACGACGGCTCAGCAATATAAATGTGATTTTTGTCTTTGCGATCGGTTTTTGATTTACGGGCATGCCCAAAATGCGCTTCGGCTATTAATGGCGGAAGCGCTTCACGCTTAAGATAAAAAATGCTCTGGGAAGGTTTCAGATAAAAGAATAAGGTTTTTTTATTACTCAATAGTGTATTCAACTCTTTAAATAGTCCTTCTGTATTACCAATTTCCCAGTTAGATTTAGCAATTATATTATCCCACTTATTTTCCTCTTCGCTTGAGAGTGAAGCCCTGAATTCCTGTAATAAAACATTTATTTCTTCTTTTTGTTTTTCGATTTGATATTGGCCGGTTACATCTGTTTCCTGCTTACCAATCAGCTTTCGAATCTTGGCATTCAACTGCTCATGCCATTCCTCCGGCCAGTTACCGGAACTGATGTTGGCCTGGGGATCCATTGGCTGGGGCTGGGACAGCCACTGGGCAAATCCCTGCAACAGACTTTTCCCCAGGGGGGATTTTGCAATGTGCCAAGCCAGGTTAGGTCCGCGGCCTAGGAGCTTGTCGGACTTAGGTATAAAATTGGATTTTGAGCACTCTTCCCCC
>CBDUZI010000012.1:0-42274 GCA_965371665.1 uncultured bacterium | reverse complement strand
TTGCTTCGATAAAATTTAGCAAACTCCTATGCCGATTGTCAATTAAAAATAAATTTGGTGTTGTGTTGACTTTCGCATTATCCTGACCAAAACCTGCCAATAATTTTCACCCGGAAGGTTATTGGCCGAGGCTTTTTCACGAGCGCGAAAAAATCCGGGCCGTGATGAAGCAGCGGGATGAAACCGGGCGCTGGCCGCCTTGGTTGAAACGGCAGGTAGGCGGTCATTGGCTGGGGGCGTCAAAAGCGCAGGTGAAGAAATTTTTGGGATTGGCGATGGCAATAATTCAGCTTATCCCGTTTTAGCAGTTCTTCATAATCATAACTTTTAAAACGTTCTGTCTCTTTGCGCTTGAGCCGGTTTTTGGGATTAAAGCATTTAACAAACTCGTCGAGATCACTGCGTTTCAGCGAATTCTCTTTGAGTGTAAAGTGCATATTGGTCCGAAAATCATAAATCCATAAATTCCTGGTCCAGGGTTTTTCACTGGCTGGTTTGCGGTCAAAGAAAAGTACAATAGCCAGTGCTTCAGCAAGTTGCTCTTTATCTTGATAAGTACTTGGCGTATATTTTTTTAAAATAGTTTTCTTAAAATCCATCATTAATTAAGGAATGAATTTAGCCGCAGCAAAAGAAAGTCGGCTTTGGTAATACTGGACTTCCCCCAATACAGTCAACAGTATTCTGGGATCGCCGAGCTCCAGCTCGGCAATAAACCCGGCTGGCATTCTCGCGGCTACTTGCCCCATATCGACGCTGATGGGCTGATTCAGCATATCACCTTCCATCTGGCGGACAGTCTACCGTAAAAACGGAAATAATATACGGCGCGGCGGATCAATAACTGGTTGCATTGCCGAGCTGGAGCTCGGCGATCCCAGGCAGAGCATTTTACCGACGACCCCTGCATAATAAGAAATTGCTTTCACTCGTGTTTCGGGACTCTTAACTTGTTAATTTTCTCAAACGTCAAGTTCAACTGATTGCTTTGTGCTTAACAAGTTAGAGTGTCCCGCATCATATAACCGGCACCCACACCCATACATATTTATGCAGCTAAGCTAACTCCGTCCTGGTTGCCTAGCTTAAACGGAGTTAATAATAGTGAAAAGGTAGCAGGAAAAAGTCGTTCTTGAAGGTTCAGCAGGGATTGAGTTTTAACGATTGACACTTTTTGACAGGATTGGTATGTTTATCCCGAAAAACAAATTCCTATCAATTATACGCCGTTGGCAATAGGCTTCATACATAAATAAGCATGGAAAATATTAAAAATTATTTTCGACTCATCAATAATATCAAAACCCACTGCTTTTAACTCGTCCCCAAACTGGGGCCAATCAAATCTTGACTCTTTAGGATGAGAAAAATGCAGATAGTTGTCCACAAAATCCACTCCGCTTCTGTTCACCTCTTCTATCAGCAAAACTCCTTTAGGCTTCAATACCCGGTAAATTTCTTGAAGTGCTCTTTCCCACTTTGGAACATGATGTAAAATCCCAAACACAAAGACAGCATCATATTTATTCGGCGGTGAAGCTATTGCTGTAACATCCCCAACAAAAAACCTTGCTGCTTTATAATATCTTTTTTTAGCAAGTTCTACCTGTTCAGGCATTATATCAAAGGCGACAAGTTCTTTTGGAGTATATGTAGAGCCAATCAGTTTTGTGCTGTATCCGGAACCACATCCGGCATCAAGAATTATCCCCTGGTCTAAACTGATATTATGTTTTTCTAAAAATCCAGTTAAAGCTCTAAACTCAATGATTTTTTGAATCCACCGCCTGACAGGATTGTTCATGGCCAGGAATTCAACCCAACTTAATTTCATCCAAGTAATCTCCTTTTTTACACAGTCAGTGTTCCGAGTGTCCATTTCAAAACCCTTCTACCGTATGTCTGGAAAGTTTTTTCCATTGCGATGCTGTTTATAAGTTTTCCCTGGGTAGAGGATGATTGATTTTACCATAACCCAATGGGGTTTTTCTGTTTTTTTAGTGGATTTCTTGGATATTATCGTGTTGTAGCATTTCTATGTAGGAGTTAGGGTTTATATATTAGGGGACGGGGTCGGATAAGCGGATTCCGGCTAAAACCATGCTGGAATGACGAAACCACAAAGAAATAATGTATTTAGTACCGTAACTGACAGGTTACCCCACCATACTAGTTATCATTGACAATGAACAATAATCGTGCTATGTTCTCATTAGTAATGAGAACATATGGGGGGGGGTGGGATGGATAAAAATTTGCTGAAGGAAATCGTTATTGAACAGAATGAAATACCGCCTGCGCCCGGCGACAGCATAAGAAGGGATAAATTGCGCACAGTATCAAAATATCAATCCCTGCCCCACGCCCTTATCATTTCGGGCATACGCAGATGCGGCAAGTCTACTTTGCTTAAGCAGATTATCGAGCAATTCTATAAAGACCAGACATATTATTTCAGCTTCGAAGATGAAAGACTTATTCATTTTGGTATAAATGATTTTAATCATTTATACCAAATTTTCATAGAGCTTTTTGGCGACAAACAAATATTTCTCCTGGATGAAATACAAAATGTCGGCGGCTGGGAGAACTTTGTAAGAAAAATGCAGGATCGGGGTTTTAAATTTATTATCACCGGTTCCAATGCCGCGCTTTTGAGTAAAGAATTAGGCACAAAATTAACCGGACGAAGTATCATGTTGGAACTTTATCCCTTCTCCTTTGGCGAGTTTTTACGATTCAAACAATATCCCTGGAGCAAAGAAGCCTTTTATCATACCAAAGCGCGGGGGAAGCTCAAAAAATATTTCAATGAATATTTAAAAAACGGCGGAATGCCGGAATATTTAAAATATCAGGATAAAATTATTTTAAAGCAAATATACGAAGATATTTTATACCGCGATATTGCCGCGCGGTATAAAATAAAAGAAATCAAGGCTTTGCGCGAGCTGACATTATACCTTTTAAGCAATATTGCCGGTTTATTCTCCTTTAATAAATTAAAGCAAATTTTAAATTTGGGCAGTGCCAATACTGTCAAAAGCTACGTCGATTATCTGGAAAACAGTTTTTTAATATTTACCTCCCGGCGATTCTCATATTCCCTGAAGCAGCAATTTGTTGCTCCTAAAAAAATCTATGCCATCGATAATGGCCTGATCGAGGCAGTCGCTTTCCAGTTTTCTAAAAACCGGGGTAAATACCTGGAAAATCTGGTTTTCCTGGAACTCCGGCGCAGAAATTCAGAAGTGTATTATTATCTGACCAAAAACAACTTCGAGGTCGATTTTTTGATTAAACAGGGGCGCTATCCGGTGGAATTAATCCAGGTTACGGAGAATCTGAATAATCCGGCAATCCGGCAAAGAGAAACCAGAGCCCTGATAGAAGCCATGGATGAACTGAAACTTAAGAAAGCCTTGGTATTGACCGAAGACGAAGAAGAAGAAATACAAATTGATAATAAAAAAATCAGCGTGAAGTCGATTTATAAATGGTTATTGCAGTAAAGCCTGTCCGGCACGTCTTGCCTGTCCTGGATGATTTGGTCCAGGAGATGGTTTTGTCCAGGGCTTTCGCCGGTCTGACGATTTAATTCAATTTCCCCGCTCTGAAGAGACTGTGTCGCAATTGAATTTTAGAGACATTTGTGTTACTTTGTCATTCCGAACGAAGTGAGGAATCTCCACGAAAACGCTTAATTTAAAAGGACGGTTGGAGATTTCTCGGCTGCGCCTCGAAATGACAAACTTAGTAAAATTGCTCAAAAACAGAGTTGCGACACAGTCTCGAAGAGCGGGGAATTCGCGGCTAACACATTAACACTTAATTCATTACTTGGTGACCGGATGATTGCAAAACAACAGGCAGTTACGCGCTTGATTATACCTCTGGTTTTTCTGACATTGGCTTATCTTACTATGGACGCAGCCTTAATGCTGCAACCCGCTTACCAGGTCCTATTGCTTAATCTGCCTTATCTTCTGATTTTGCTGGCAATAGTGCTGAGCCAGCACTTTAGCCAGGGACGCGTAGGATTCGCAGCCTTGGTAATGGGCTTGGCCTACTGGGTGATCCAGAACCGGCTGCAAACTCCACTGTCCGGGGGAACGGTTCTGCTTGAATATGTGCTATTAGGCGCCGGATTAGCGGTTAATCTGCCGCTGTTCGCAATGCTGCCGGAGCGCCGGATGTTTTCCCGCCGCGGACTGATTTATCTGATTTTATTGTTGAGCCAGCTCGGAGCAGCCGCGTTTTTTGTTTCCTTAATATCGGCTCAGCCGGACAGCAGTCTGTCCGGTTGGGTGGGCAAATTTCTGGCAAGCTACTTTTCCCGTTCCTTTGAGCAGTTTATTCTTCCTTTACGCTTGGCAGCTTTGCTAACGCTGAGCCTGGGTATTATTATTGCTCTGCAATATATCCGGGGCCATACTGCAGATCAGGTTTTCTTTGGTTCCATATTAGCCACCAGTTGGACCCTGGTTAAATTTCAACAACCGTTTATTTCCACCCTGTTGTTTAGCGCTGCAGCCGCGGTTATGTTGTTAAACCTATTTTTCAGCAGCCATGACATGGCGTTTCTCGACGAGTTGACCGGACTGCCGGGACGGCGGGCGTTAAACACCGAGTTAAAGCACCTGGGCCGTTGTTATACCATTGCCATGCTGGATGTGGATCATTTTAAAAAGTTTAACGATACCTGGGGACATGACACCGGGGACAATGTATTGCGCCTGGTGGGCTCCCGGATGATGAATTTAAAAGGCGTGGGCAAGACTTATCGCTATGGCGGCGAAGAGTTCCTGGTTTTGTTTAATGGTATGAGCGCCCAGGACTGCCGGCCTCATCTTGAAACGCTTAGAGAGGCAATCGCTGAATATAAAATAACCATCCGCGATGCCAAGCGGCGGCCGTCTGATAAAAAAGGCATTTATATGCGGGGCGAAAAAAGAATCGGCAAACAAGTTAGTGTCACGATAAGTATTGGCGTTGCTGAACGAAGTCAACACCTAATCACGCCAAGCGAGGTGATCAAGGCTGCGGATAAGGCTTTGTATAAGGCGAAAAAAGCCGGACGTAATTGCGTGGTAACCGCTGGGGGTTGAGCGAATTAGTATCATAGGAGCTTGAGCAATTAGTCGCTTTTGTCATACCCGCATGTAGTAAGCGGGTATCCAGTGACTTTTAATTCCTTTAAAATCAAAGCCTCTGGATTCCCGATAAGAGCATTCGGGAATGACAACCTAAAAAACCGACTAAATGCTCAGGCACCTGGTGGTTAAATATTCAACCACTGCTTGGCCGCCTGAATTGTTTCCCCCACTGCGGCCGCTTGCTCAGGCTGACGAATCACTGTAAAACGAACATTTTCTCCCCAGGGCCCCCACTCTTCAGGTGTATTGGTTTCGCTCCAGATAATAATTACGGGTATCCCCTGGGTTACCGCCAAATGGGCAGGCCCGGAATCATTCCCAATAAATAAATCTGCCGCCGCGGTTAAGGCTCCCAGGCCGCGCAGCGAAGTCTCACCGGCCAGTACCCTGACCGACTGTTGGCATAATCCGGCAACATTCTCAGCCAGGGATTTTTCCGCGGCTGTGCCCACCAGGACAATTTCGCAGCCATGCTCAGTTAAGGCATCGCAAACCTCGGCGAATGCGGCCGGCGGCCGGCACTTGGCAGTATCGCCGGAACCAGGATGCATTACAACTTTATATCCCGCGCTCTGCCATATTTTCTGCCCGCGCTGAAGTTCATCCGCATTCAAGGCCAGTGGGCTAAAGGTCCGAGGCGTTTCCCCGACTCCCAGGGCCCGGATCGCGTCCAAATTCCGCTCCACCTCGTGAACCCCGATCCGCAGTTTGAGCGGTACATGCAGAAGAAAAGCTCCGCCTGTGATTCCGTATCCCACCCGCACCGTGATCTTGGCAAGCATAAGCAGGATGTGATGCCGCAGATCTCCGCGCAGATCAAGGGAGAGGTCAAAATTACGGCCCCGCAGTTCGCGAACCAGGCCCCAAAAACCCATCTGTTTATAGCTGGTATCCGACCGCTTAAACCAGGGAGCTTCCCAAATAATCGTCTCGTCAATACTGGTATCTTGGTTAAGTAAGGACGCGCCCGCTCTGGAAACCAGGGCTGTTATGCTGGCTTGGGGATAAAACGCTCTGAGGGCCTGGAAACAGGGACGCGCAAAAAGAATATCTCCAATATGATCCAGCCTGATCACCAGAATCCTGGCCGGGTTGGCCATCACTTTATGTTCCGGTCGTAATCCCTTTCCCCAAGTAAATAACCCCACCAGTATGGCGCCGGCCAGATCCATGATTCGCGCACCCAGCCTCATCCAGAAAGAGCGAAATACATAGTAATGCTCTCCCCGCCCGCATGATGACTGCTTCATAAGACTTTAGGTTCAAAGAGAATAATGCGAATCCCCTCTGACTGTTGTTCATATTTCGGCTTGAATCCGGCTAAAAACCATTCATGGATCAACTCCTGGGGTTGGCCCTGATTCACCAGTACCAGCCATACCTGCTGTTCACTGGTAAAAAGGGATTTTAGGTTATCAATATTCTCACGGTTAATGTAAAAGTAATCTTTGGTAACTCCGGAAATCGGATCATAAGTACCCGGGATTCCCTGGATCGGGACATCATCGCGTAAGTAGTAATCCAAAGGATTTTCGTTCCAGGCCGGGTATACGGCCACGGTATCATTCTTCCGAACCTGCTTCTCAATAATCGCCGCGACTCCCCTCCAGTTATCATAATATCTATATACAAAAAACTGATTCCCTATCGGGATGGCAAAACCCGCCAGTATGAGCCCGCCGACAATAATACTTTTCCGGCGCGGAAGCGCGGCGAGCGCAGTACCCAGCAGCAGCAGGCAGGCGGCGGCCGGAAAGCTAAGATACCGGTTATCAAAAACATTTATTTTATTTATGGAATAGACCCACACTAAACCCAGGGGAACAAAAATACCCGTAAGGATCAATCCCCAGGCTCTCGGCAACATCACCCCATACCAATCCCGCCACCGTGGAATAAGATATGCGCCGGCCGGAATTGCGGCTACCAACAGCAGGCTCCCGGCTGAAAGCTTATCCGCCAGAGTCCAGCAAGATATGCCTACCATAAAGCTGTAAAGCGAGTGCAGGGGTTCGAACCACGAAGCGCCTACTCCTCGCCAGGACGGCCCGCCGCTGCTTAGATGCTTCCAAAATATGGTAAGCCAGGGAGAATAACCTAATAACAGAAACATTTGGATCAGCATCCAGGCTTTTCTTTTTTCCCGGGAAAGTTTTAATTTACCAATCCCCATAAATATATAAAGGTGCTGGGAAAACAAAACCAGAAACCCAAAATAGTGCGTATATAGGGCTGCCAGAATAGCCGCTCCATACCCAACAATTGACCAGATCCTATCATCATTTAAAAAGCGCCAGAAAAAATACCATGCCAGCACTACCAGCAGCGCCAAGAGTCCGGCCATGCGGCCGGAGCGCGAGAGTTCCAGGAAATAAGGGGAAACCGCGGTTAATCCGGCCGTAAACCAGGCCGCCCGGCGGTTTATCATGACCGCAACGAGTTTAAAGATCACTGGAATTAAAAGCGCTCCCATTAACGCGGAAAGCGAGCGCAAAGCGTATTCGCTCGTGCCGAATACACGAATCCATCCGCCCAACAGGATATGGAAAAGCGGAGGATGGATATCCATGGCCGCGCCCTGTACAATCCCCTGCCAATCAGCCGAGGCCAGCTTCAAACTGTAAGCTTCATCCAGCCAGAGGGAGCGGAATCCCAGGCGAAAAAGCCTCAGACCCAGGGCTAAAAGTGTGAGCCCGGTTAGATAAAAACCAGTCTGTTTTATATTTTTTATTTCTATCACCTAACCGGTTTCCCCTCTTTTTTCAGCGTTCACCCGCTCATACACGCTTTCCAGCTCTTGCACCATTCGGTCCCAGGAATACTGCCTGGCAGTCAAGCGCGCGGCTTGCCCCATACTCTGCCGGAGGTCAATACTATCTGCTATATGATCCAGGGCTTGGGCCACGGTTTTATCATCCGCCAGGGCGGGCAGGAGGAATCCTTCCCGGCCGGATTTTATTATCTCCGCGGCCCCGGCATGCTGGGTAATTACCAGGGGAAGGCCGCATGCCATAGCCTCAAGCATTGCCAGGCCAAAAGCTTCGTATTCCGGTAAGGCGGTATAAATATCCCCGATAGCATAGGCGGAAAGAACATCGGTCCCAACCGCCAGGAATCGCACCCGCTCACGCACGCCTAATTTCCCGGCTAAAGAAGCCAGGGAGGGAGGGTAATCTTTTCCGGAAGCGATCAACAAATCGATTCTGCGGTTGCGGACCCGGGCCAAGGCCCTGATTAAACGTTCCGCCCCTTTTAAACGCGGAGAGTTTGCCACCAGTACCAGGACAATTTTTTCTCTGGCTATTCCCAACTGCGCTCGCAACTCATCGCGCCGTCCCATCAGCCCCGGCTCAAAATACTTCTCCCCGGTTCCCGGGTAGACCACCTGGCAGGAAATCCGGCGTGTGGTTGGGTAAGCGGCCCGCACTTGCTTGCCTACGCGGCGGGATATGGCGATTAATTGCCGGGCGCTGGAAAAGGCCATACGTTCCAGGGAGACAATGGTGCGATGCGCCGGGCTGAACCCTTTCCGCATTTGGTTTTCCATGCCCGGATGGAGCCTGAGCGATGCCCGCATACCGGCTAAATGGCAGGAATGGGCTGTCACCACGTCTCCCCAGGTTCCATCCGAACCTTGCGTATGCACAATATCATATTGGCCCTGGCGCGCGGCCCGGCCGGCGGCTTTGCTGAAACTATAAATGGAGAACCACCAGGGCCGGTCAGGTACCTTGATTGGCACTATTTTGGCATTACAGTGCACGGCCTCCCGCGAATTGGTCAGGACATGGACCTCATGACGTTCGGCCAGCCGCCGGGCTAATTCATAAGTATAAAGCTCAATGCCGGCTCCGGGCCGGCATCCGCGCGCGATCAAAGCTATCCGCATTATTCCCCTCTTGGCATCATCTGTTGGTAAACTTCCAGGGTTTGACGCGCTATGCATTCGGTCGTGAACTTATCTATAACACGTTGACGGCCGCGACGCGCCAGTTCATCAGCCCGGACAGGATTCACGTATAATTTAATTATGCTCTCAGCCAGCTGTTTCTCATCACCCTCGGGAAAAATCAGTCCCGCCTCCCCAATGACATGCGGAATCTCCCCGGAATCAGAACCGATTACCGGGATTTCACAGGCCATGGCTTCTACCAATATCCGGCCGAATTGCTCTTTCCATTGCGCCCGGGTTTCCGAAGGCAATACCAGCACATCCAGTTGGTTCAAGGCCTGGGGCATCTGATCATTATCTCTTACCCCCAAAAACTCCACCTGTATCCGTGGAGCCAGGGATTTAATTTGTTGTTTTAGCGGCTTTTCATACTCACCACAGCCCGCGATAATCAATCGGCCGGGGAAAGCCAATCGCGCGACTGCGCGTATCAGCGTACCTAGCCCTTTCTCCTCCAGCAGACGCCCGAAATAGCCTATGGTATAGGCCGGTCGGGGAATCTTTTTTATCTCAGGCCGGGGCCGGAACTTCTCCGGATCCACGCCGTATTGGGGAATAACCGTGCAAGGCCCTGTATAACCCCGGCTACGGAGAACCTTTTCAGCCTCGCAATTACCTGCCAAGGCCCCATGGGCATGGGACAGGCTATGCTTATAAATCCAATCCAAAGGTATTTTATATTTACGTAAAATATTCTCCCAGGTAAAAAATACTGTGGCTATGCCCAAGCGCCGGGCGTGATGAAACGCCTGCCAGCAGACCAGGGAATACGGCTCTTCCTCCACATGGATAATCCCGGGTTTAAGCTCTTTGATTAACCGGCCCAGCCCGGACAAATGGAAGCCCCCGACCCGTCCCAGAAAACGTCCGGCCAGAATATGGAGCCTTACCCCTTTCTCCATTCCCGGCTGCGGTGCCTGGACCCAGCGCCCTCCTTCCGGCCAGGCAGCCGGAAGCACCAGGTGCAGATCGTGCCCCGAACGCGCCAGCACATGAAACTTTTCCCTATATAGTCCTACTACCGCGCTATGGGAAATAACCAGTATTTTCATCCCTTGATCATACCCCGCTCACTTCCTGAATACTCCGTCATTTTAACCGAACGCATAATATATTAGCGGTGATGCCATTACGAACGGCTAGTATATTACCAGAATGCTTTACTCAAAGCGATAAACTTTGCGAATGGTTGCTTTAATTTCCCAATTGCATTTTAACCCCTTGGGAAACAACACGATATCTCCCTCCCGGATCTCCACATCGCCCCCGGCCGTATGCACAATAACCTGCCCGGATTTCACATAAACGCGTTCATTCTGCGAATACTCCCAATCGAATTTGGAAGGCTCGCATTCCCAGGCTGCCCAGGATGATACCCCCAAGGCGTCAAGTTTCTCCGGAGTGGCTTTTTCAATCTCTATTTTGCTCATTATTCCCTCCTGCTATTTTTTTAACCTTCCAAATTTTCCATCAAAATCATTCTGACATCCCCGGCCTCCAACTGCACCGGGTTATTCCGCATTGCGGCGGCCGCAGTAATTTTATCCAGATCACAGGGTTTGATTCCGTAATCACTTAAGCGCGGTATTCTCAGAACCCTGGTCCATTCCGCGAGTTTTTTTTCCAACCATGCGCAGCCCTCATCAATAGCAGTCAATGGTTTTTGGCAGAGCAGAGCGCCCAGGCAGGCATGTTTCTGCAAGGCTATGTTCCCCGGTTCACCTTGCTGCTTGAGTTTGCCAATATTCATTTTGGTTCCCGGCCCGACCAACGTTCCGCAGATCACTCCGTGCGGAATATCGAAGTAACCGCCGATGACCGAAGAAAGCGAATGCACTATGCCGAGACCGGCATTGGCCAAAGCCAGACCGGACAGCAAGGCAGCATAGGCCATGCCTGCCCGGGCGTCCGGATTATGAGCGCCGTCCTGGCATGCCGGAAGAAGGTGGTCGCGAACTGCCTCCATGCCGTTCCAGGCCAAAGCGTCAGTCAGGGGGGAGCTTTGCGAAGAAACATAGGACTCCAGCAGTTGGGCTAAAGCATCCATGCCGCAGGCCGCCGTGATTGCCGGAGGGCAATTCAGGGATAATTCAGGGTCGATTATGGCAATATCCGGCACAAAATTCTCATGGCGCAGGGATTTTTTAAATCCCTTTTCTCCCACCCGGCTTAGAGAAGCGTTCTTCGTAGCCTCAGTGCCGGTTCCGGAAGTAGTGGGGATTGCGATAAACGGCACCTTGACCCCGCTGTGTTTGGGACCGCTGCCCACGCCTTCCAAATATCCCATCACTGATTCCCGGAGAGGCAGCATAGCGGAGATGGCTTTACCGGCATCGATCACACTGCCTCCGCCTATGGCCGCGACCACTGAGATTTGCTGCGCCGCAAACTTGGAAACCGCCTCGTCCACCAGGTCCGGCCCGGGCTCGCCTTTCACTGACAGGTCAAAGAGAGTAATACCGCGCTCAGAACAGGCCTGGTGCAGACGCTCCCAATGCCGGGAATTCCGAAAAGAAACCGCGCCAATAACCAGCAGCGCTTTGGACCCGAAGTTTAATATTTCTTCCGGAAGACGTTGAATAATTCCGGCCCCAAAGAGGATTTTGGGCACGCGTGCAAAAGTAAAGCCAGAAATTACCATTGTTCCCGCGATTTAGGACAAATAACATTATGGGTAACGCCTTCTCGCGGCCGGGCCATCCAGTCTTGTACTGTTTCTCTCCATTTCAGGTAATGCGGCGTCTGTTTATGGGCCGCGGACGCGGCCTCAGACTCATAGGCTTCATAAAAAAGAAACCGCGTGGGGTCGTCCTTACATTGGAGCATATCAAAGCGCAGGTTGCCGGGTTCCCGGATAGCGCCTTTATGGTTTTCAATTGAAGCCTGAATAAAATCATCAACCTGCTCTTTTTTTACGTAAACCGTTACGCAGATTACTACCATAATGTCCCTCTCCTTTCGCCAGTGTAATTTATTATATAATACGGATTTTCGAACTGAATTTCCAGTATTTCTTCCACCTGCCCGGGCAAAGATACCTTAGGAGCCTGTCGGACTTAACAGCAAAAGACATTTTTTTCAAGTTTCCCCCTTTGAAAAAGGGGGATTAAGGGGGATTTTGAACAGATAGTTGTGCGTTTTCTTGGCAAATCCCCCTGACCCCCTTCTCCCTGGACAAAATCATCCAGGACTGGCCGAAGGGGGAAAAAGACCTAAGTCCTACAGGCTCCCAGGACAAGGCAACGCAGCTTGGTTTGGCGGGGAAAGAATTATGTAAATTTTTAGTCGGCCATCACGTTATCGGCCAATCGTCCGCTTTCACGGCCGTACCCTGATGGTATTCATAACTTAAAACATTTCTTCCTTTTATATTTACTTAAATCGACTTTTTAATAATATTCTCAACCACTTGAATAAATTCTTTGGCAGCTTTTATACCGACTTCTACGGTTTTTTCGCTGAATTTTTTGTATATTTCATAATCGGCCTCTTCTCTTGCTTCTTTAGCCCGTCGCAGCCATCTTCCAACTTCGGCTTTTATTTCTCCGGTTATAATAAAATTCTTTTCAAATAGTAATATTAAACCATGATGGGTTCTGGCGGTTAAATCCTTACTTAGCAGCGCTGCGGTAGCGGCATCAAAAAAAGCATAATACACTCTGGAAATTGCATCATTATATTGCCCGCCGGCTTTTAAAATCTCAGCAGACTTGATTCTATCTTTTGCATTATCAAGGTATTTTTTAATTTCTTTTAGATTTTTATCTCTCATAGTTATATTCTAATTCCTTCTTTAAAAAGATTTCGTATAAATAAAGTAGAAACAGCTTGATAATGCTCAAGTTCCTTTTGAGAAAATATTTTTACTGATAAATATATATTATATTGGTGGCTTAAAAACATTGCCGTATCATAAATAAAATTTATCCTTTTTTCAGTTGGCCGCTTAAGCACAACTAAAATATCCATATCAGATTCTTTGCGAGCATCGCCTCTTGCTCTTGAACCAAAAAGCCGGATAAAAATAATCTCGTCCTGCAACTGTTCGGATAATATTTTTTTAAAATCCCCAATTATTTTCTGTTCTGGTTCAGGAATATTTAATCGAGACATGTTAGTACCCTCTGCTGAAAACTCAGGATTTGCTCCTGTAAAAAGTCATGCAGGCCAAGCCTGGAAGGAAAGTGTCCCAAATCCCAGAAGACCAGGTCAATGTCCAAAACATGAAATGATGGAAAGCATCTTATAATTAATCATTAAATGATTATACCTGCAACCCCAACGATCAGCAAGAAGTATAAAGCTTCTGAGTCTGCCGGACAATGCGGCTCCAGGAAAAACGGGAGGCCGCCTCCCGGGCGCCGGTTTGCAGGCGATCTACCAGCACCGGATCATCCAGCAGGATTTTAATGCCTTGGGCCAGGGCGTGCGGACTGCCTGGTTCCACGGTCCAGAAATGCCGGCCCGGCCACAATTTCTCCAGGGGCCGGGCCGGAGTAGTGGTAAGCACGGCCAACCCCCAGGACAGCATGGCCACCATGCTGCTCCGGTTTAATCTGGCCCCTCCGTAAAAAGGCAGGACCGCAATATGGCAAGAGCCGATTACCCGGCCGGCGGATTCTGCCGATAAAAATCCGGTAAAGCGTATATGCTCATTCAGCCCTGCCTCACTGATCATGGCCTTCACCCGGGAGTGATAAGCATAATGCCGGTCATCCAGTTCGCCTGCAACCAGCATCCCGACTAATCGGCCTTCCTGCTTAAGTTGGCTGTATGCCTGGATCATAATCTCCCATCCCTTGTTCGGCATTACGGTCCCGAAATGAACCAGCCAGGTTTTATTCCTGTCCAGTTCCGGCATGGTCTCAAAAATATCATTATTACTCAACTTTTGTAAATTTAGCTTTTTGTGTCTTTTCAAAATAGTATCAGATGCTTTTTGACAAACTGTTATATTCAATCCGCTGTAAAATCCCCCTAAATCCCCCTTTTTAAAAGGGGGACTTTCAGAACCGGCATTTTCGAAAATACTCCCGACACTGCTTCCTAAAGGTATCACCCTTACACGCCGCAGAGCCCGGGACTGTATGCTTCTCAAGCTGCGGCGGTCATGGTGATTAGTGCATACGATTCCCTGGGCAATTGCCAGTGTCAGCCACAAACGCAATTTCCCCAGCCAGGAGAAGATAGCATACTCATGCAGGGTGATAATACATTTAATCCGGGGACGAAACAAACGCAGAACCGGCAAAAGCAGGTTGGGAGCCAGGCCCCTGCCATAGCCCAGGCTGGGATATTGCAGATGCACGATTTGCGGATTTATACGATCAAGCTCGCGCATTATCTGCCAAAGATTGAAAATCCGCCAGGAACGGATTTTCGGCCTTAGCTCTGAGTCTCCCAGCTTACGCACTTCTTTCTGGTCTGAAGTCAAAACCGCGACTTGATGGCCGGCCTTGATAAACTCGTTGGCCAGACACCGGGTATAGTCCCCCACTCCGCAGCGCATTTCGGGAAATGAACCGGTAACCAGGCAGATTTTCATTTTCTAAAGAGTCCAACTACATTCATCATCCACCACGCGCCGGTAGTACGTTCCCAGATCTGCCAGGCGTTGGGAAAACGCGGTTCAAATATATTTTTAATCCACGAAGTCAGATCAAAAGTACCGCCCTGATAACCATAACCGCGCACCGCTGCCAGGCGCAAGCCGTACCTTTGAGCTTCCATGCGCAATCCGCCCAGAGTATATTGCGTCTCCCATCCCCAGAGCCAGTTCCCCCTCCACTGATGCCATAATTTTATCAAGGTGTAGGGATTCAGAACCTGGGGCACATCCACTACCAGGTAACCTCCGGGTTTGAGTAAACGCACGCTTTCTTTCCACACCGGCGCAGGATCAGGAAAATGCTCCAGCAAGCCCTGGGAAAACACCAGGTCAAAAGCCTGGTCCGGCAGGCCGGTCCGTCGAACATCGGCCCGGTGCAAACTCAGAGAACGCTGCAAAGCTTGCGATGCCGATTGCGCCAGATGAATAGCCCGGGCTGAATTATCCACGACGTGAATTTGCCGCCCGGGTTGGGACGCCAGCCAGAGAGCATCCAGCGCCGGACCGCATCCCAGCTCCAGAATTTTTGCTTCTTCTTTGCCGGATTTCTCAGCCAGGGCTTTCTCAAGCAATTCATAAAGCCTGGCTCTTCCCTGGACGCGTTCCTGCATGATTTTATGCCAGTCAGTATGCGGTTCAACAGTAGTGGGGTACCAGGTACTCTCAAAAACGCCTCGCGGCTCAGGCCTTCGGGAACGAGGCGGACGCCTAACCCAAACCAGGGTCGCGGCCAGGGCCAGGGCCGCATGCACTCCCCTGTCATGAATCAGGCAATGCTCGGTTAAATTCGCCACGGCAAACCCTGCCAGACCGGCCATCATGGCCCAGGCGCCGGCTGCCGGCCATCCGGGTTCCAAATGCTGCGCCTTTTTCACCATATAAACCGCGCCTCGCCATACGGCCCAGGAAATGGCGATTAGGCCCAATATCCCGGTTTCCGCCAGAATTGAGAGCCACAACATATGCGGATGGGTAATGAATCCAATAGGATTTACATTCCCGTTAGCCAGAGCGGGCGCCAGAAACCGGTACATCCCCGGACCTATTCCCAGCCAGGGCGCTTGCTGGAAAAGCCGGCCCGCTACCCCGGCATATTCAAGCCGGTTATGCCAAGAAGCGAGTTTGAATTTCCAAAAAGAAAAGGATAGAACCTCTGAATAAAGACCTGCCAGCAGGAGTATTACCAAGAGCAGCAAAATCAGCAGTTTTATTCTGTAGGAATAGTTTTCCAGCCAGAAAAGGATAAAAATCACAGCCGTTGCCACTCCCACGGCCATGATGCCGGTAAAAGAAAAGGCGGCTAAAAAACCTGCGGTTAGTAATCCAGAGCCAATAAGACCTATAAGCCGTGCCAAACCACGAGCATGAAAAAGCGCGGCCCCGGCGGTAAACGGCAGCATCAGCGCTAAAAACACAGCCAGGGTATTGGCGCCAAACCCGGCCGCGGCCCGGGTAACTTCAACCTGGCCGATAATCATCCTGGTTAACTCCGGATGTGCGGCAGTAGCTGAACTAGTCTGGGTCAATCCCTGCCAGGCGCTGAACATGGCAGCCAGAACCAAGGCCCAGAGAATCCGTTCCGCATCGCGTCCCCGGCGAAGTAAATGGACTCCCAGCATAAGTACCAGGATAAATTCCATCCATCGCAAAGCGCCTTTCCAGGCTATCGCTGTTCCGGCCAGGCAGGCTGAAGCCAATACTATGGCAGCAAAAGGCAGTATCCAGGTCTTGACCGGCACTAAGGCGCGCTGCCAGGCGCGAGTCCGTAAAATATTCCAAAACCCGCCCACCAGGCAGGCCACCAGCAGTATCTCGGTAGTATATACGGTTCCCCATATTTCAAGTTCCCGGGCTTGTTCCAGAGGCGCTGTCCAGGCCAGTAAAACCAGGGCCCAAACCGGCGCAACGCAGGCCAGCAGAAGAGTGCTTGCTCCCAGCAGCAATGCTGCCCATACGGTTTCGGGCGCGCATAACCATGCGCCAGCGGCTGCCACCACGATTATTCCGGCCAGGACTTCTCTTCGCGGATTCCATTTACCCAAAGCGGATTTCATAACTACTCTCCGGTTTATTCGGCTTGGCTCGTTTTTTCCACTTTGACCACTATGCCGGAAAGCTCGACTTTCGCGGTAGAGATTAAACACCACGCTCCGGCTTTAAGTCCGCAAGGCTCGCGCGGAAACCCGGGAAGATCCCTTACCAGGCGCAAAGGCCCCTCCACTCTCAGCGTGATCAACAGATCTTCTTTTCCAAAGAATCCGCTCTGCTTATTCACTCCCTTCGCTAATACCTTCTGTGCGGACAAAACCTCGGCAACTTTTTCGCCCTGGCTATTTAAAAGATGATCTCCGGGATTAATGGCGGCCGCCAGTTCAGGCAGGGGCCGGGGCACGCAAACCACGACAATCGCCGGTCCGGAATATTGGGCCGTAGCTATGGTTCCCCGGGAGACCGCGTATTGCACAATTAGCCCCGCTGCTCCCAAGGCCAGAAATAGAGCTATCAAATCCCACCAACGCAATGTCCAATCAGATTTCATTTTGCCTCCTTGATTTTCCTATACTTCCACTCACCGTATAAAACCCAGAACAACCGCATCCAGGGAATGATTAAAAACTGCGGGACCAGGAAGGCCAGGTCACGCAGGCCGGTTTTCCGCTTGCGGCACACTGCATACACTGAACCGGCCCAGCCGGACAAGAAAGCGCCAGCGCCTATAAAAGACATGGTTGAAATACCTGACACCAGGCCGGATAGCCCGAGGGGAAGCCCGGAAAACATGCCCCAATAGAAAACCGGAAACGCCCGGCCGTCAATCCATTTCAAATATTTTGGATATAATGCAGGATGCTTGCGCCGAAGCAGAGCTTCGTATACGCCATAACCGGTCTTCTTAAAAAACAATGTTTTCCCGGCATTTAACAGAGGATGTTCCACCAAACATTTCGGTTCGAATTCAATCCGGTAATCTTTTTCTATGATGCTGAAGGCCAAATCCGTGTCTTCCCGGTTAGCGCGAATAAAACGCGTATCAAACCCGCCTGCTTTTCTGAAAGCCGCCTTCCGGTAAAAGATATTACAGGTCAGAAAATTTCCTCCCTTTGTATTGGATATTACATGAGTAAATGGGGTGGGATATCCGGCATTTTTCGGCGGCAAGGTCGCACCTTCCACAGCCGCCACCTTCGGATGATTAAAATGCGGAGCAGCCGCCTGCCACCAATCCGGATGCACAACCACATCCGAATCCAGGAAGCCCAGGATTTCACCCTGCGCCGTTTCTGCTCCCTGGTTGCGTGCCGTTGCCGGGCCGGAAGATGTGGTGTTATGTAAGAATTGGACCGGATATGGGTCGTGCCGGGCCGCCAGCATCATGGCTGTCCCATCCGTTGAGCCGTCATCCACCACGATAACTTCCATTTCGCCCGGTGGGATACGCAAGGCCTTGAGGGAATCTAAAAGCAGTTCCAGCAGCGCTCTGCGATTATAAGTCGGCACTACTACTGACAAGCGCAGATCAGGCATCCGGTCCTCGCTTTACGGCCCGGCGCAGAATATCTATATCTTCCGGTTGAATCGCCTTCACTAACCAGACTGCTCCCAGGTAAACAATCAATCCAGCTGATACCGCAATCAAAGGATGCATACCACGCAGGAACCAGACCGGCACGAGCATAATGCCGGTCGCCGCGATTACCCTAACCAGAGGAATAAACAAGGGGAGCGGAAATAAGCAGCGGCTTACCGCCAAAAAGTAAGCCGCTAATAGAAACGCCTCGGTCAGCACGGCTGAGACGGCCGCGCCCAGATAACCGAACCGTGGAATGAGAAAAAGATTGGCTCCCACGCTCACGATCACGGCCAGTCCGGATACCAAAGCATTCACTTTTTGGCGCTCACTGGAAATCAAAATATAGGAAAGCGGATAATTAAGGAAAATGAAACATAGCGCGACTGCAAGCCATGCCAGGGCATACCCGGAGGCAGCGTAGGCCTGCCCGAAAATCAAAATCATCAACGGCCGCGCCAGGATAACCGCGCCGCCGGCCAAGGGAACTCCTATCAGCAGAAGCAGGCGTATGACTTTTAAGGCCGCCCCGGCCAGTCTTTGACGGTCTTCCCGGAAAAGTTTAGAAAACCCGGGAAAGGCCGCGGTTACCAAAACCGCCGGAATCACTATCAGCACTTCCACGCATTTGTGCGCGGCTCCGTACCAGCCGAGTTCCTCGGCCGGCCGGAGTTTTGAAAGAATTGTCATATCAATGCGGAAATACAGGCTTACAAACAGGGTGGTCAGGGTCAAGGGCATGGCCTGGCGCCAGATATATTTAAGAAAGCCGAAATCCGGTTTCCAGTTCCCTTTAATAAACCCGCCGCGAATAAGTATTCCCAGCGCTATGACCAGGCCGCAACCGCCGGCTGCCACATAGGCCACGGCCACGCCGAACAAGCCCTTACCTAAACCCAAGGCCAACAGCCCGAACACCAGTAAGGCAATTTTTTGAGAAACCATGACCGCGGCCTCAAACTGCATCTGTTGCCGGGCATGAAACACGGTATTGCAGAACTCGGTAAAAGAGTTAAGCATTACAAAAGCAGCCAGCCAGTAAGCTGCCAGGCGCATAGCCGGTTCCGGCGCGACAATGCTCAGCCCCACGAGTACCGTCACAGTAAATACCAAGGCTAAGCCGGTTTTCACAATCAGGAAGTTATAAAACATTTGCGGCAGACACGCAGGTTCCCGCGCCGCATCCCGGACCAGGAGAGGGTTTAAACCAAAATCTATCACTACCGCGAAAAGCAGGGCAAAAGAGTAAGCGAAATTCAAGACTCCGAATTCGTTGCTGCCGAGCGAACGCGCCACCAGCACAATGAAGGCAAAGGAAAGCAGACGGATGAAAATTTCTCCCAGCCCTTTAAAAAAGGCATTACGGGCAAAAGCCTTCGTCAGATTCATGGGACGCGATGCCGCAGGCGAATTCGAAAAAGATCGATTAACATCCGCAAGGCGTCCCGCAAGGGCGATACTTTGGAGCCCCGGACATCGTGCCATTCCACCGGGATCTCGGCGATGCGGCCCCCGGACTGCCGTACCAGGTAAAGCGCCTCTACGTCAAATCCAAAACCGGTTATTGTCAGTTTCTGAAAAACCGACTGGGCAATCGGACACCTAAAAAGCTTGAACCCGCATTGGGTATCATATATTCCCGGCAGAGTTATTATCCGCACTAACAAGTTGAATATCTTTCCCATTAGTTCCCGGTAAAAAGGCTGGCGGGTTGGTACCCGGGCCCCGGATATACCCCGGGAGGCAATAGCCGCGTCAGCCCCTGCTTGCACCGCCTTTTCCAACTGAGCGAGCTCCTGAATAGGCGTAGAAAGATCCGCATCGGAAAATAGAATCAGGTCACCCCGGGCTGCGGCTATGCCTTGCCGTACCGCAGCGCCCTTGCCGAGATTGCGCTGATTTTCAATAACCCGCATGCTGCCAACAGTCGGCACAAAACCGCGCGCAATTTCCACTGTACGGTCACTACTGCCGTCATCCACGAGAATTATTTCATAGGGCCGCTGCCGGCCGTTTAAATATGCAGCTATGGCCTGCAGGGTTTTGCCAAGACGCGCTTCTTCATTGTAAGCTGGAATTACGATGGATAATTTCGGCGGGTTTAGCAATGATTTCCCCTAAAATACCAGGTCGTTCATATTTTGACAAACATATATATCCGACATGCTGTTACAACCGCGCAAACTCGGTATAATAAACAATAAATTGCCTAAAAATATCCGGAGCCTTTTGAAGATTTTCATATACTTCCTGTAAATCAATTTCATTATAAATATGGATAATCCGGTTTCGGAATTTAGCCATATACATATTTTCTTCGGCAAACTTCTGGGGCACAACTTTATTTTCACCCAGTTTGACAATGACATCGCTGTAGGTGGCGGCATCCAAAGCAAATTCCTCGGCTAAAATATGATTTCCAACATCAATAATAATCTCTATACTCTCAACCAGATAATGGAGAGTCGCGCCGTTGATGGTAAAATCCGATAAAAAATTTGACCGCGGGATATTTTTATACCCTTTTAATATATTGATATTTCTTTCTAAACGGGCAATTTTATTCTGAATAACGTTTTTATCCGAAGGGGACATATTTCCTCGCGTATTCGCTGACTAAGGGTAAACAGCCGAAGCGGTCTTCCTGGAGACGTTTTTGCATTAACTTGAACTGTGTACTGCGCAAGTAATTGGTATCTTCATATTTTTTCATAATTTCAGACTTAACCCGGTATTTCAAAGACCTGTCTTTCACAAAAATCTCCTCCCCCCTGAAAACCGCTTCATATTTCAGCAAGGGACTTCGGCAGGACGCCAGATTGATAATATCCGTTTTATCAAATCCAAAAAGCCGGTCAATTTCGCCCGCCAGTTTTAGTTCGCGCCGAAAATACTCGGGACGCGGGACGCAACGGCAAAATAAAACCGCAATATCCAGATCACTCATTAATCCGTCCAGCTTTCGCGCCCGGGAACCGAAAAGATACGCCAAGACAACCATGTTTTCTTCAAGCAGCGCAATAAATTCAGGATTCTGCCTTAAGATAATTTCCATAGTTTCTATAAATTACCATAAAAACCATTAAATATCAATTCTTAACTAACCACCGGGGAATTGCCTTGGCCGGTTTGAACCGGCGCCCAGCGGGCTATGGCCAATCCCAGACCTATGATTATCCCGAAATGAATACCGCGGGCAAATATCGTCAAAACATCAAAATTATTATGTATCAGGAAAGCTATGCCGCCGGCTATCAGGCCGGAAAGCGCCTGCCGGGGATATCCCCGCGGCAAGCGAAAAAAACCCTTAATCATGGCGGTAAGATAATATGCTATTAACAGGAGGAAGCTTAACAGCCCCAGCAATCCGGTCTCAATCAAAATCTGAAGATACAGATTATGTATATGCTTATCCATGGCCGGCCAGGCATAATAATCCTCATCAAAGTACTTCCGTATATTCCGCTCGTATTCTCCAGCCCCGAATCCGATCAGCGGATGCTGCCTGAACATTTTCATGCCAGTGGCAAAGCAAACCTTGCGAAAACTCACGGAATCCTCCTGTTCCGGATGCCCCAGCGAACTTACTCGCTTCAGCACAGCCTGGCGGGCTTTTTCCAGAGGCCCCTGATTAAGCAGGAAAACCGTACTGGTGATAGCGATTAGCAGAGCGCCGATCCAGAGAAGCTTTTTCGGAACATTCATATATATCAGAACCAACCCGACCAGAAAAACTGCCAGCCAGGCTCCGCGGGTAAAGGTAAAAATCAGAGCCGTAATCATTATTACCGCGGCCAAGCCCAAGATAAGCCGCTCCCAGGATTGGCGGGCTTCCACAAACTGAATAAAAACCAGGGGAATAACCAGGATGATATATCCGGCGAATTGATTGGGATGGCCAAAAGTGCTATAGGCCCGCATAGTAGTTCCGGAATAAAGCGTTAAAAACTCAAGACCCGAATTCATGGCCGAATCCGGGCCGGCCAGGGTCTGAATAATACCTAAAATCGAGACCAGGGCGCCCATGATTATTATAGCCAGAACCGCTGCCCTGGCTTCGCGCTCCGAGCGCATGGCATTAGCCGCATACCAGACCAGAATAATCACCTGGAGCCAGCGCAGGATCTGCTTGCCGACTGAACTTATTTCATGGGCATTCAGGGCTGATATCAATAAGGCTATTATAAAGGGGCAAGCCAAAAACAATTCCGTCCGGGAAATCAGCGTTCCGATTTTTCTTCGCAGAATATGCAGAAGCCATCCTGTAAAAATACCGGCCAAAATGAATTCATTGGTATGGATAGTAATTCCCAGCTCTATGGGAATATCCACGGGATTAATCAAGACTATAACTATAAGACCATACCAGGGTTTATAAAAAGTAATAATCCCGGCCGCGACAGCCATGACCAAGATCAGAAGCAGCAGCACCTTAATAAGCTCCCTTGCCGAAAAGCACGGTAGGAATGGTTCTCAGGAGAATAACCAGATCAAGGAGCAGAGACTGATTTTTTATATAGTATAAATCATATTTTATATTCTCTTCCAAGGGTTTATTGGTTCTTCCGGAGACCTGCCACAATCCGGTCAAACCCGGCAGGACCAGCAACCGGCAGCGGTAAATAGGCTTATATTTTTCAACTAGGAACGGCATTTCCGGCCGGGGGCCCACCAGGCTCATATCACCTTTAATAACATTGATTAATTGGGGTAATTCGTCCAAACTGGTACGTCGTAGAAAAGCGCCGACCTGGGTAATGCGCGGATCACCCTTGCCACGCGGAGTCTTGGCATATTTGGGCGCATCCACACGCATAGAGCGGAACTTGTATATAAGAAACCTGCGGCCATGATACCCTACTCTTTCCTGGCGGAAAAATATCGAGCCCTGGGAATCAAGCTTTATAGCCAGTATAATCAGGAGCCAGAGCGGGAAAGTTATAAGCATAATGCTCAGCGCGATTACTTCGTCAATAAACCTTTTAAATACTTTAAAACCACCGCTGGTCTGCCCCTCATCCAGGCTGTTTATGAGCCCTTCCAGCCCTTCGCCCGAAGGCGCCTTAAAGCCGGCCAGATCAAAAGCTTCTGTGATATTCCTGTGAGGAATCCGGTATTCATTAAATAATTCATGCACTTCCAGAATGTGGTGGTAATTCTTGACTGTATCCGAAATAATCACGCTATCAATTTCTCCGCGTTGGTAGCGCGATAATATTTCGTGATCGATTTTTTTTCGCAAGTTATCCGAGCGCGGAGAAACATCTCTCGGCAATATCACCTTGGTCTCCACATAATACCCCAACTGGGGATATTGCTTAAGCAACTGGCCGACTGCCCGGACTTTTTTATCAGATCCCACGACGGCAACCCGCAGCCGGTTCCAGCCTCGCGCCCGCAACTGCTTGAGAATCGCATAGTAAACAAATCGAACCACAATCAGGAATATCAGGGCCGTGCCCCAAAAAATAAAAACCAGTACGCGTGAGCGCTCATACAGTTTAAGGAAAAATGTCAAAGCCAGCGCTATGAGAAAAGCATAAGTAAGCGCTTTAATAATATTAGCATACTCCTCAATCATGGAGAGATCGCGAATATCGCGATAAAGTCCCTGCTTATAAAACATCAGCACAATAATAGCGATCAGCGCCATAAGCGGAAAAAAATACTCTTCCAGGGGTTGCACCGGCACAAAAATCTCGAACCGGGTCCGGAGGCGGTAAGCCGCCAGAAACGCTCCCATAAGCGCGCCGGTATCACAAAACAATAAAATCAGAGCGTTATTTATCCGGTTGGAAAGAGTGAACATATGTTTTAATCCTTTTTTAGTAAGTGGTGAAGCAGCAGATTCTCCTGACAGCGAACGTGGTCTTTGCTTATTCAGTTGTAGGGGCGTTTAATTAAACGCCCCTACGCCAGTATTGTGTTTCAAAAATACGTTAAATTTATGTTTTGTCATTCCGGCATGCTTTAAGCCGGAATCCAGAGGCTTTGATTTTCCAAGGCTTAAAAGTCACTGGATACCCGATAAAATCATTCGGGTATGACAACGCTTTCAGAAAAACAGCTTTTTCGCAACAGAAACCAATTATTATCCCCTTGCTCCTGCCATAACCTTTTCATAGAATTTTTCCAGCCCGGCGGCTAAATATTCCCAGGAATACCGCTGCTCAGCCGCCGCTCGGGCCGCCTGCCCCATTTTCCTACAGATTTCCGGAGCTTGCAATAGTTCCCAGGCGGCCTCTGCAAAATCTTCAGTAGTATCACAAGCCAGCCGGCCGATCGGCTCCTGGTTAAATAAATGCTCCATCTCTCCCACAGGCGAACTTACAATCGGACGCCCCATAGCCATGTAATCGCCTACCTTATTTGGCCAGCGGCCGATATTGGCCTGCTTACGCCCAAAGGGAAGCAAAAAAATATCGGCACAGCCCATATAATCAGGGATTTTCTCATAAGGAACAATTCCATATTCTATTATTCCCGATTCGCATCCTTGCTCACGGGCAATTCGCCGGGTTAAGGGAGAAGGTTTGCCCACCAATATCAAACGGACATTTTTATCTCTGCGATAGATTAAGCAAAAGGCTCGCAATACCAGTTCCAGATCATAATGGACAAAACCCATAAAGGCCATAATTTTCATATCTACCGGAATGCCCAGCGCTTGTCTGGCTTGATTTCTATCCCGCGGCGTGAAATTTTCCACGTCCGCCCCGCCGGTTATTTTCTTAATAGTTTCCGGCCTAACGCCCAGAGCAACTGCTCTTTCCTGCAAGGCGGAAGAAATAACCGTGGTTCCATCCGCATAGGTCCGGAAATGTTCCTCATACCAGGTTTCTATCGAGCCCAATAATATTTTTATCAGCGGGTTGGAACGTTCCTCAATAGCTCCGCCCCGGCCCCACCAATCCGCCCAATCCATAACCAAGGGAATACCACTATGTTTGATTGCCAAGGCCGGATGAATTACTACCGGCCGGGAATCGAACGCATGGACGATATCATATTTTTCGTTCCGAACTCTTCGCCAACGGTGCCATAAGTCCCACGGATCCCATCCGGATCGTCCTATTCCCCAAAACATATCCGGAAATTGCACCACTTGCACGCCTTGCAGTTTGATTTGCTCAATTCCCCAACGCCGGGTGGGGTGAATCGTATAAATCGTCACTTGATGCCCACGCCGGACCAAATACCGCCCCAGATGATAGCAGCGGTAAAAAGTGGAACGCCAGATAACATTATGATTTAAAAATAGCAGACGCATGGTTAATAATCAAACCTCTTTTTCGACGTGGCCTTAAAGCTTAGAAGATTATCCATAATCCAGGCTTCAAGTATTTTATGCGTTCGCTTGTTTCCAGAGCTAGGTTCCTGGATAGCTCTTTCATTATTTTTAACTAAAGCCTGAACATAATCATTAAAATACCCCGCACTGAAATGCGGGGTATTTTATCCGAGTTGTAGAAAGTCTATATTACAATACCGCTTCATCCCCGGCTTGAAAGCCGGGGATGAAGCGGTTAACGTATTAATCCGCTCTCACAGCGTCCCTGCGCAGGTATAATAAACTGAATGACATGACTTTTTCAACTAAATTCCCACGATTTCCAAACCAATCCAGTAACCGGTCTACCGCCGGAGTAATGCTCCCGTCCACGGGGTGCAGGCCACTTTACCCTACGGCCATTTGTCGAAAGATGTTTTTTCTGGTTCTTCTTCAAATCAGATATCAACCTTCCGGAATTTGTTTTTTATTTTCACTAACTATTTTCCATATCCATTAAACCGCATGCGCCAAACATAGCCGGATCAGAAAAGTAGGCCAGCATCTATTTTTTTACTTTATAGATACGGATCATTTCTCTCCAATATTCTTCGGTTTGATCATCCCAATTCTGTTTTACTAATTTTTTATATAATTTTTCTTGCGGCTTCTGTTTTCCACTAAAAATAATACTTCTATCTTTATGGGCGAAGATATCCTGCCAAGACATATCATTCCCCACAACTATAATTTCTTTTTTATTAGGTGTCGTAATGTTTTTTCCTAAAACGCTTCCCGTTATAACCGGCGAATTGTATGTGCCGAAGTTAGCCGGATCATAATAGTATTGCAGACATACTTTAGTATGCGAAATATCAACATAAATTTCATTATATTTGCTCAATGCATCCAATTTTTGGCTAAGTATTTTCCAACGTGGTTTAAGACATCGATAGGAGCCATGGTATTGATTAATATTTATGATTAGAACAACGGAGAAAAACAGTGTTCCTATTAAAATAATCGTTTGACTCCATCTTTTCACATGTTTTATCTGATAATTACTGTTTTGGTATTTTTTTATGCTTTTTAGAATTAATTGAAGCATAGTTTCAATTGCTTGATAAACTGCTATAGCCATCAATACGTAATAAACCGGTAAAATAAATATCATATTTCGCGGAGTTACAGTCCTTTTGAAAAACGAACATAAAAATGTTACGCCAAGCGGCACCAGTAATAAAACAAGTATTGTAGTATTTTTTCTGCGAAATTTTATTCCCAGCGATAATATCCCAAGAATCAATCCGTATAAATACCAATTTTTCAAGGGCTTCTGACCCCAAGCAGGAAAATCGCTTAGCATCATTTTAAAATATTCCAGATTGGGCAGCATGCCATAACTAAGCTTGCCATTTTGCAAATGCCGATTTTGCTCAAATATCGCCGGAATCCAAGGCAAATAAATTAACCCGCATATAAGTAATCCTATAAATACTTTTTTCCATTGTTTATATCCCCGCGGCAAAACAACCAGTACTAAAATGGTTTCTGTAAACAGCACAAACATAAAGAAATAATGCGTATACAAACCTGCTATATTTATCAGAAGCAGCCAAATCCATATTCTCTTGTCATGCAATTTCAACACCAAATAAAAAGCGGCGGTTGACAGGAAGACAAAAAGCGAATACATGCGTAATTCTTGCGAGTACAAATAAAGGGCCGGCGAATGAGCTGTTAAAAAAGCGCCAAATACTCCCACTGCAGAATTCATGATTTTGCGGCCCAAAGCATAAGTAAGTGCAACAGTTCCAATTCCCCATACGGCCGAAGGCAGCCGTAGCCAAAATTCGCTTTGTCCAAATTGAAACATAAAATGAGTTATTATATAATCCAAAGGCGGGGAAAGATGCAAACGAATATCGCGCAAGAGTATTGGCAAGGAATGCGCGGCTATTCCAATCTGGCCAATCTCGTCCAGCCAAAAGCTCTGATTACCCAATCCTTTTAAACGGATCAAGGACGCCAGCAATATGATTAACCCAATTCCAAAAAAAGATGACCATTTGAGTATTTTATGATTTATACCCATTTTATTTTCACCAGCGTTTTCATAATTCGTGTTGCTCAACCAGAGTTGAAAGGCCAAATAACTTTATGTTTAATAAAACAAACATCTCACAGCAAATGATCAAATTCTCCGCCCTGAAGGGCGGAGAATTTGATCCGAGATGTAGAAAAGCATTATTTGCATGACCGCTTCATCCCCGCCTTGAAAGGCGGGGATGAAGCGGTGACGTATTAAACCTCTTGCTTTCAGACCCTAAATCAAAAGTGAGTACCCACATAAAACAGGGATTGCCCTAAACATGGTTTAATCCACTTTTCCAGGCCAGCGGCCAGCGGCACTAGCCGGTCAAACAATTTCACCTGGTTGCTGGAAAAACACCGGCTTTTTATGATACGATTATTCCACCACCAGCCCGGCACTCCCATTAAATTCACATAATGAAGTTTCTCCAGGCTAAAACCTGCCTCGGCTATTTGTTTTTTGAGTTCTTTCATTTTGTATCGTCGGAAATGGTGTAATTCCCTATCCAGGGAACCATATATCCATGATAAGGCGGGAACATACAATAGCAGCTTTCCCCCGGTTACCAGCAGGCTGGACATCCTCCGCAAAGCGGCAACGTCATTTTCAATATGCTCCAGAACATTAATACAAACGATTGTATCCGGTTTAAATTTTCGTATTTTTTCAGGAGCAGCCTCATTTATATCCCACGCTGCCGTATCCAACTCTTTCCATTCCGGCCATTGGGCCCTGATTTTACCCAGGCGTTGTGAATCCATATCCGTTGCCAAAACCCGGCTGCCGTGTTTCAGGAAAAACCCGGTCATATTTCCAATACCGCTTCCAATTTCGAGTACTCTTCGGCCCAGGTAGGGAGCGCACAGCTTATAAATCCATTGATTATAATTTCTCGCTTCGGTTAGTTTCTCCAGAGTGTCAAGCGACATTTTTTGCGGCTTCATGTTTACAGCTTTCCCTTCCATTACGCAGATTATCGTTACACTATCCATCGTAATCCCATTTTAAAGTTTGATTAGTATTTCGGTATAACAATTGTACTTTATTTTAAAACACTTATACTAGGAGTCTGTCGGACTTTAGTCATTCTCCCCCTTTTGAAAGGGGGAAGGGGGATTTAATCAATAAAACGCCCGCTTTCATATGCAAAATCCCCCTGCCCCCTTTTTCAAAGGGGGAAGAGTGCTCAAAATCCGATTTTGTGCCTAAGTCCGACAGGCTCCTAGGAGCCTGTCGGACTTTAGTCTTTCTCCCCCTTTTGTAAAGGGGGCAGGGGGGATTTAATCAATAAAACGCCCGCTTTCATATGCAAAATCCCCCTCAATCCCCCTTTTTCAAAGGGGGAAGAGTGCTCAAAATTCACTTTTGTGCCTAAGTCCGACAAGCTCCTAGTGTAATGTAACAGTAATATCTTTACAGACGTCACCCCGGCGTGATTGTAGCCGGGGTCCAGAAAAAAACTTTTTAAAGAACAAATTCCTGGATTCCGGCTACAATCATGCCGGAATGACGCCAAAAAAAGTAAATATTGAAAAACGCTGGCGATACAACAAAGCAATCATTGTAAAGCCGTTACTGTTACACTACACTAGGTTAGAAATACTCATCCCCCAACACCATATTTAAAAATGCAGTATAAGGCCCGTAGAGCATCCTTAAAACCGATTTTTTTACCTTCCTGATAGGCTCTGCCGTGATATGAAATACCAACTTCAAAAAAGCGCGCCCGTTTTTTGGCCAGCTTAATGGTTATCTCCGGTTCAAAGCCAAAGCGGTTTTCCTTCAATTCAATTCCCTGTAAAATTTCCCGGCGAAATACTTTATAACATGTTTCCATATCACTAAGATTCAAATTCGTAACCATATTACTCAAGGTTGTCAACATTTTATTCATAACCGAATGCCAGTAAAAGAGCACACGCCGTGACTTACTGGTTAAAAACCTACTGCCATAAACAACATCCGCCTCTCCCATCATTATGGGATTCAATAAGTCCGGATAATCCTGGGGATCATACTCCAGATCCGCATCCTGAATAATTATTACTTCATTACTGGCATATTTAAATCCTTCCCGCAGCGCCGCGCCTTTTCCGCGGTTGCTTTCAAATCGTATATATTGCAAATCCGGGCCGCCTTGCGATTTCAACAACTCTTTGGTTTCATCAGAAGAAGCATCATCTACTACTACAATTTCTTTTTCCATCGGCACCGCCCGCACCCGGCGTAATATCTCAACAATGGTTTTTTCTTCATTGTATACGGGAATAATCACTGATATTTTTGGATAATTCATTTTCGCTCCTATTATTTTCCTTGAGTGCTGATATATTTCCATCTGCTAAACATAATGCATTTTTCAGAATCCACTGTGCCCTAAGTTATCCCCAGTTCATTATACCCCACAATTTATTACTGCTTAATATACACGCTAACCGGGGCAAAAGTCCACTCCCGGGTATAAGTCTTCCCTTGGCAAGTTATTTGCTGCTCGGCCATTTTGAGCAAAGAAATAATGGCACCAGGTTCAAACTTATAAAAAGGCGTTCGCGCTTTTTTAACTTTTGAGACATTATCAACATTAATATGCTTAATCCGGATATTTTGTTTGCCCCCGCTGGATAATAGCGGCCAAAAGGGATATTCCCAATTATCCTCACCTGATAAAAATCCAATATTCAAGCATCCCCGGGTTCCAAGATATCGAACAGCCTTAAAGTAAGGTACCATTTCTAATTCGCGTGAACTAAAATATTGTTCGGCCCTGGTCTTGCTAAATATCGTCTGCTTACCGACCAGACTGCGCGTCTGGTTATAAAATATCCAAGGCTGTGCCGCTGCCAAAAGAAAAACAGCTATGATGTTAACCGTCTTTTTATTCAGTGTTTTTGACAATATGATTGCAATAAACGGCGACCACAACACAAAAAGCGGAAAATGCAGCCGGCTATGCCAGGGCTGCCATTTCAAATACAGGCAAAACAAGCAAAACATTCCCGTAATCGCCCCGGCATATTTTAGCAACTCGCAATGCTCTTGCGGTAATTTCACGTACATACGTAAAAATATTCCCAGCGCAATAAAAATCAGGACTAGATGAATTAAATTACCGGCTAAATCTTCGTGATATATATGATCAGAATATATTGCGAATCCGGTTTTCGGCCAGGTCCTTCTGGGATCATCCAACTTTATTCCCATTTTTTTATGTGTCCACCCTAGTGCTTTGGTTACAAATTCGCTTATCCGCTGACTTGGCGTGTGGACATGCAAGGCCAGGTTGCGCATAATATTGGAAGCCACTGATTTAGCAGTAAAAACCTCATTTGAAAATCGGGATCCAACTTTACCCCCAATAGGTTTTTCAAACACTTCATAATTTCGTACATACTGTCCCAAATTAAGCGCAAGGACGAGCATAATTAATACCAGTGCCGGCTGCCATAGTTTCCAGCGGATTTTTTTCCATCCCAAATATCCCAGCCATAGCACCAAAGGCACAGCGTATATATACGCTGTGCCTTTGGTTAATACTGCCAAACCCAGACTAACACCTGCGCCAACTAGATTTACCCACCTGAACTCACATCGCAAACGCAAAAGATAATAGACATGGGCAACCAGCCAAAATGACAGCACGTAATCGTTTTGAGCACTGCTGGCTTGCAGAATACCCATCGGAATTGTCCCGGCAATAACCGCCGCAACTAACTGTCCATACTTGTTTGCACCGAGTTCTTTTGCAATCAGCGAAACTCCCACCAGACTCCCTATCATGCTAAACCATTGCACACAATTCGCAAAACGATCCCCACCACCGCTTAGTATCTGGAAATGCATGATAGCATACTCTGCCCAAGGTGGTTGGTAGAGTTGGCGTAAAATATGTGTAGGATAATACGCCACGCTTTGATTTTGAATCCAATGAACAACCCGAGCCATGTGGTAGGTCATAGCATCCCAGTTATTCGGCGGCGCTTGTAACGCAATAACACCGGTGATGGATATTACCAGGGTTAGCCCGCTAAGCAAAGCCACAGAGGATAGGTTTACTTTAGGGAGGTTAAAATTAATCTTCGGGAACATTTTTACTTTCTGTTTAAAAGAAATCCCCAAAAGGATAACCAAGGATAATCCCCAGCCGCCCAGCAGCCCGGCAAAAGTGATTATTTTGAAAAGGCTTAATAATTCGCTCATTAGGGTTAATAAAACGGCCCAAACCATAGCGGCCGCCAATACCGCTTTACGCCAATCATTTTCCCGGTAATAAAAAATAGTAAATATAATAAGCCATGTAAATAAAGGAACGCCTATAAAAAACCTGCTCATATTTTATCGTCCTCTGGATTAATTACAAATCATCAAAAAGCGTAGAATGAAATATTTTATCATTATTAAAATACCCTCCCTGAAGGACGGAGAATGTTGCCCCACGATGTAGCAAAACACTATTTCTTTCCCGCTTGATTCCCGCTGTAAAAGGCGGGGGATTCGCGGCTATCGGATTAAATTCAAATAAATACTCTTTTGTATATTAGCAATCCGTGCCCAATTGAATTGTTTTTTTACTTTTTCGCGGCCACGCCTGCCCATTTCCGCCGCCTGATTAGGTTGGGATAATAATTTTATTAGCGTATTGGCCAACTCTCCAGGAGATTCGCTCACCAATTCCCCATCTTGTCCGGCTTGAATTAATTCCGCGACTGCTGGAATATCAGCCCCAATAACCGGCTTGCCCTGCATCCAGGCCTCGGTATATACTCCGCCAAAACTTTCCTGCCTTGAAGGCAGGCAAAAGACCGCGCAATCTGCCAGAGCCGCTATCTTTTCTTCCTCAGTCACTCGGTCTTTTTCTATTATTCTGGAATCATTATATTTTTTAAATTTCCGCTTGGAATATGCTGTTCTTGGCCCCAGATAAGCAAACCGTGTATCCGGCCATTCTTTCCAAAGCAAAGGCATGCTTTTCAATAATTGCCCCAGACCTTTATACGCATATTTTTGCCCCAGGAAGAGCACTACCGGCCCTCCGGAACCAAAATAATCGGTTCGGGGTTTTATGTCCGGGAGCGCCGGAGCGTGTCCAATAACATGTATCCGCTGGGGCGCAACGCCTAATTTAGTCAATATACTTTTCTCGGCCTGGGTCAAAGCCATTACCGCATCCGCTTGTAAGTAAAGTTTTAAATACCATCGGTAGCGAAGTCCCGTCCACCGCGGATGGTGAAAAGGGGTAAGTACAAAAGGCACTTTACGTTGGCGGGCCAAGTGGAAAGCCGCCCAGGCTAAAAATTCGCGGCCGACACGCCCGGCATGCACTAAATCTATCGGCCCCACCGACATATCCATTTTTTTATGCAGCGCTTCTGAAATTTTTCGCACGGAATTTCCCATGGTCATATAATATGACCACGTCCAATACGGCAGCGCCCGATGCTCCTTGGGAGCAAGATTTATTTGCTTAATTTTAATGTTGTCATATTCATACTCGCTATCCGAGGGAGCATTTATAGTTACACCCCGCAGCCAATCAGTTCTATTTTCCTTCCAATGACATACCACTTGCACTTCATGACGCTGATTATTAATTCTTTTGGCAAGCTCACGAAAATGTGTTTGCGCACCTCCCGTAGAGGGCGGGTAAGCAGTTATGGCGTATAGTATTTTCATGCTTTTCTTTCCTTTGGTTTATATTTCTAATAAAACCAAGCATTCCAGCCGTATCCTTTTTAACTTGATTTATTATTTGTAAAATCCCCCTATAGCCCCCTTTTCCAAAGGGGGAACTCAATAAGGTAACCCTGTAGCAAGCCACAGGGAATAATCCATTGAAATATTGACTTTCTACAACTCGGATCAAATTCCCCGCCCTTTCCTGCGGGGTAATTTAATCGTAGTTACTTAATGCTTAGGTAAACACCTTTTGTTGCTTCGGCTGTCTTTTCCCAAGTGAAGCGCTTAAGCCGGGCAATCCCCTTTGCCACTATTTCCTTTCTTAAATTATCATTATTAATAATTTGGTTAACGGAACTTTCCAGGGAACTCCCATCTTTCGGATCAAAATACAAAGCTGCGTCTCCCGCAACTTCCGGCAATGAACCAACACGAGAAACCAGAACCGGGCATTCATTTGCAAAGGCTTCAAGCACCGGCAGCCCAAATCCTTCGTAAAGCGAAGGAAATATAAAAAACGCCGCCTTTTTATACAATAATGCCAGCATATCGTCATTGACAGACCATTGTTTAATACGATCAGACAATTTTAAAGTTTTAAATAAATGCCTCTCTTCTTTTGTAAAATCACCACCTCCGGCACAAATAACATGCAAATCATCCCGCCCACTTATAAACTTTGCCAGGGCTTTGATAAACGATCTGAAATTTTTATACACATAACGTTCACCAACATATAACATATATTTTTCCGGCAATCTAATCCTGCTTGTGATGCCTTCGCTGGTTCGTTTCTGAAACTTATACCCCAGCGGAACAACCGTGACTACCGATTCATCCAGGTGGTAAAATCTGATTATATCTTTTTTAGTAGTTTCCGAAATCGCGATAATTTTCGCGGCTTTTTCAGCGAGCACTCTTTTTTTCTCACTGGTTCTGTCTTGCTTTCCGAATAATTCCGGGAATATTTCATGAATCATATCATATATCGTTAACACCAAAGGTTTCTTCCGGATAGCTTTAAGCATATAGGGATCATAATAAGTCGGATGTAAAATATCAAATTTTTGTTTTTTAATACTTACCCGGCTGATATGCTGATTAATTAAATACTGTAATCTCCGTTTACCTTTGAATCTGATATTGCCCAACAATTCACAGTACTTTCCCTTAGCACTGTTTTTCAAGTATTGGTTATGAGTGTATTTTAACGCCACCTCATAATCAACCTCAGCATCTTTTTTAAAACAATTCATCAATTCATAAAAATAACGCGAAATCCCCCCAAAATATTGGGTGCTGAATATTTGATGATCATATAATATCTTCATGATGTTTTATTTCCATGACCTTGCAACGTTTGCTGACTCATCTGCTTTTCTAAATACCTCAGACAGTTGTTTTTCATGTCCAACCTCATGTGCTTTCTTGCGTGCCAAATCGTTTTTGGGAAGGAGCTTTCCTTTAATTCGATAGCCGGCTGAAATATTCAATATTTGGAAAAATTTCAAATCCAGGAATAACCTCAAATTGCTCTTTATTTCATAGTTGTATCCTGCCGATCATCTCAAGGCATTCTTTTGCCGGCGAGGATAAGTTAAGTGACCGCAGGGTTAAATCACCTCTTTTATTTTTATAATTTTTTTCGCATTTATATCAACCACATCCATATCCGCTATGGTTTTAATTCTTTCCTCTTTTGAAATATAGGTTAAATTTCCTTTTTCATCCCGAGCCTCTCTAAGCTTACTTATAACATATCCTTCTTTTACCGAGCATTTCCTAACCCCTTGCGATACATCCTTTCGTACAAAGAAGGCATTGCTGCCGGTACTATTGGAGCCGACAAAGTCATACCCTTTCTCTTCCGCCAACTGACACAAGGCTTTCAAAGAAGCCCCAAAGTATAAATTCGAAAAATGAGCATACGTTCTATTAAAGTTTTTATTATATGGCACCGTCAGGGCATAATCCGCCCCAAAAATGCTGTTATATTCGCAAACCACAATTCTAGGACTTACGACATCTATGGTTTGCCATATCCAATAGTCATTCCCATCTAAATCAATACTCATAATTCCTATGTCACCGCATATTTCATTATCTTTAATAATAGTATTTATGTTTTCCTTGGTTATAAATTCACAAATCGCATTTAATTCATGCCGCCAATAAATAGGATCGTCTTTAATATATTCAATATGCCTTTTATCCCCATCGATAACTAACCCGGTATAATTATCGTTTATCAGAAGATATCTGGTATTGGATTCCGTATAATTCTCCACCCCAAACTCCACGAATATTTTATTAGGAATAGGTATTCGGCTTATCAAATATTGAATAATGCCGTCTTCACCGCATTGCGAAAACACTTTAAATTCAGCATCTTCCAGGTATTCAATCCGACCCATAGATTTTATTCTTTGTATATTTAATGCTCCTAATAAAACAGCATTTGTCGCTTGTTGATTTTCCAGTCTATCCAGCATACTTTTTCTGTATCGTTGATATATTTGTTTAATCATCTTGCGCATAACAATTTCTCCTTTGGTGTTCAGCCAGGAAAATTAATTTGTCCCTTTTGGAATTCATGTCCGCTTCGTAACTACTCAGGTCGTCATTCCGGCGAAAGCCTGAATCCAGAGGTTTTATAAGGCAAATTCATCTAGACCCCGGCTTTCGCCGGGGTGACGGCCTTAAAAAACACCTCGTATTTCCTTAATTGGCGGGATACCTGAGTAGTTACTCCGCTTCAAAGTATACAGCATTTTTTTATAGAATTCCTCAAGTTTCAGACTTAAACAATCCCAAGCCAAAATTTCTTCCGCTACCTTTCGCGCCACTTTCCCCATTTCCCGGTTTTTAGCTGAATCCGGCAGCAGCGCTATCAGGGCCTTCGCGAATTGCTGCGTGTCCTGTTCCACCGCAATTCCCATGGGATATTCTTTAAACAGATATTTCATTTCACCTACCGCGGATGCTACGATCGGCCGCCCGGCTGCCATATATTCTCCTATTTTATTCGGCCAGCGCGCCTGATTTCCTTCCGTATCGCGCATCGGAAGCGCACAAACATCCGCGCAGGCCAAAATCGAGGATAAATCACTATATTTGAATATATCTGTCTCTATAATATTCTTTTCAATCCCTAAGGCATATGCTTTTTTGCGCATTTTTTCATTCTTAGGCCCGGCCAGCAGCAAAAGACTCTGCACTTCCTTTTTAGCTACTATGGCAAAGGCCTCCAGCAGAATATCTAAATCCGCTTGATTTGTTCCCATAAACACTATTACTTTAGCTTGGGGATCAATTTTCCATCGCCGGCGCGCCATTTTTTTACATTCCACACGTATAATATCTACCGGCGCGCCACCGGGAAGATAAAGTATTTTATCTTGGTTGATTCCAAGTCGCAGGGTTCTCGCCTTGAGTTTTCGAGAAATAACTGTTACCCCATGACTTTTAATTCTTGCATTATCTTCCTGCCGGGAAATCATTTTTTTTACCCAAGGATATCTCCCCCATCTCGGGCCTAGTCCTCCCCGGCTATACCAGTCACACCAATCCGATAGTACCAAGGTTTTTTTTCGGGAATTTGTCAGCCTAATGGGAATTCTAATATTGGGGAAGAATTCAAATCCATGTATAACATCAAACTGATTTTGGCTAATCAATTTAATCCTACCCAGTATATCCAGGGGGCCGGTTCCTTGGCCCGGCAGATCATGCAATACATTTGGCCCCTCCCAAATATCCACTCCATCTTCTTGCGAGCGATGCGGGTTCCAACGCGCGTCACAGGAAACCGCTGCTATGGTTACGTCATGCTTTAGCTTTACCAGCCCCCGCGCCAGGAATTTCAAGCGCCAATAGGTTCCGTAAAACCGTTTTTGATGGCCCAGTAAAAGAATTTTCATAGACAGCTCTTTTTCTCCCGCATATTTCTTCAATCCGCTTTCACGGCATTATCTTTTCTACTGGTTAAGATTTTTTTTATCATCTCCAGATCTTGTTTATTTATCCCCTTGATGGCGAAAATAATTATAGTGTAAATTACAATACCCAGTGCAATATTGATAAAAATATTATACTGAGTCCGGGCAAAATAAATTCCCCCTCCCATTATTATGCATGCGATTAAAGGCCGAAATACTTTCAAAAATATTTGGGAGAGATGCGTAATATTTCTTATGCCATATGCAAAATATAGAGCTAAGATTATAGCCGAGACCACGCTGGCACATGCGGCGCCCGCTAATCCCCAGAGTGGAATCCACCACGCATTCAAGCAAATATTTATAAGCGCCGTAATGGCAACCATTATCATACGGCCTTGCTGTTTCCCTGAGGCCGTCAAGGCAGTCCCAAATAAAAACGCCGCATATCTAAAGGGTATCATAATCGCCAATATTTTCAAAACCCGGCCGGCGGAAGCATATTCAGCTCCGAATAGGTATAATATAATACCCTCACTCAAAAACCATGTTCCCACTGCCAAGGGCAAACTTAATATGAAAAGGTAACCCGAACTTTTTGATAGTATTTTAGATACTGTTTCCGGCGCACCCTTATATGTCCGACTCAAAGTAGGAAAAAGCGCGCTGACAAACAGCAAAGGCGCTGCCTCGGCAAATTGGATCAATTTCATGGCCGACTGATACAATCCGACCGCATGTTCACCCTGATAAAATGAGAGCATTATTATATCCGTATGAAAATAAATTACATCACTTAAAAAATATAGACCAAACGGCAAAGTCTTGATTAGGAATGTTTTCAGTTCCCGCCCTTTGATCTTAACCAGCCTTAGATCAAACTTACGTCTGAGTAAATTCCAGGCAAATAGAATTCCCAGAACACCCGCACTCAGATGTCCGAAAAGCAGAATCGGGGCGGAACGAACACCGATAATCAACAGCATTCCCATAAAGCAAAAAACCAGGCTCATATGCAACACCATATTAAGTGAGATATATTCCATCCGCTCCTGCCCGCCAAAAATAGCGTTAGCGTATTCAATATATCCCAGAAGCAGGTAGGCAAAAGCGGCGACCCCAATGGCTTTTTGCACCTGTGACGGATAGCAATATCCCACGCCTATCACTAAGCAAGTCATGCCGATTATTGACATCACTATCTTCAAAGCCAAACCCTGGGTAAATATTCTCGAAGACTCCCCGGGACTTTTTGCCACTTCATAAGCAGCCCGAAAGCTGATCCCAAAATCATTGACCACGCGGAAAATCCCGCCGATGGTAACCGCTAAAGCATATACTCCAAAAGCTTTTACGCCTAACGCGCGGGCAACCCATACGGTGAGAGCCATAAGCAAAAAACCACGTATCAGTCTATCCAGAAAAAGGAAAAATGAATTTTTAGCTATAATCCGGGCTTTGCTCATCCGTAACATCCCAGTTTGCTTTTTTGAACAGTTTGTGTTTGAGAAAGCGACATATTATCTAGGCGGGTGCGTCTTTTGTATTAGGTCGAATAAAGGTTCCCACTATCCCTAAGAAGGTAAATACTAAAATCGGTGTTCGGGTATTGGCAAATAAATCAGTTCCCCAGATAAACATTGCCAGTAATCCAAAAACTATAGACATTAACCCAATAACTATGCTTTTATTATACTGATCGGAAATACAGAAAATACCTTGTATTCCATAAGCCAGGTAGGTAATCCAAAATAGCAAAAATACCACCAACCCCAAAATTCCCATTTTTACCCAGATATGCAAATATACGTTGTGTACAATATTGGGCGAAATATTTTCCGCACCCACCCCATGAAGAGTTCTAATGCGAGTAAATCCATTGCCAAATCCAACTCCGATCCAGGGCTGCTCACAAATGGTCAAGAAAGCGTCATAAATATCATAGAGATGAAAAGCATTGGTATCTGTCTTTGTATTTAGAAACGAGCCGGCGCGGTTAACAATGGATTGAACTTGGCCTCCACCTCCACCGGTTATAAAAACAGCACTTAATAAAAGCACCCCTAGTAGTCCTGCAAAAACAAAACGCATTTTCTGTTTCACTGACACTAAAACAAACATGACAAGTATTGAAACCGCTATAAATAACCACGTATTTCTTCTAAGGGAAAACAACACACTATAAATCATAGGCAAACAGGCTGCTCCTCTTAGCAATGTTGAAACAGTTATCGGGCGCCGGATCAAAAATTCTGCCAAGGTTACCACAATCAGCATCGCAAACAGTATGTTTTCTCCTGAATCCCAAAATATAACACGCGTCTGCAATGTTGCGTGGACCTGACCCTGGCCCAACCAATAATCCCCCACGCCGATACAAGCCCGCAACGCGGCCAGAATAAAAACCCCATTCATAAATTTCCGGACTTTTTCCGGTGTATCCAGGATATTGGGAACCAGCACAAGCAACAGCATAGCCATTAGCAAAGCACGCCACTCTCCATATCCCAAAGCGGCCCGAAAAGTGGCTCCCTGTAAAAGACCGTGTAAAGCCGCCGCGAGAATGAGACACATGAATATCATAAGAATCCCACTATATGGGGGCATCCAAAATTTAGCTTTTCCCAATATCTTTCGATTCAATACCGTCACTATCAACAGGGTATAAATTAATACTTCCATAATACGGATATTTAATAAATTCATGCTATAAAACGTCCAAACCTCTGTTAATTCCGGATGCCATCCTTCCCGAAAGAAAATCGTCAATCCAATAATAATTGCCAATCCCCAAGCTGGTTTTTGAATATAAATAGGAATCAGAATTAATGGAAGAACAAAAAAGATAATAGTATCCATCGAAATTTCCTTAACCGTGATTTAAAAAAGATAGGCGCATTTTTTACTAGTGGGGTATTCTCATTGATTTTGTCTGCAAACGAATCTCTAAAATAAATATCCAAATAACCACCAGGATCACACTAGCTACAAAACTTATAGCCAATAAGACCACGGGCCATCTCAAATCCATTTTCACTTTTGCAGGTATATTTAAATATTCCGAATTGCAAACTATTTTTTCTTTGAACAGGTTTTGGTATTGAGCTAATTCACGTTCCAATCCCCAAAGAAAATCCCTTCGCTCCAAAAGTATACTTTTTCCCTCTGAGTTAATCTGCCTCAAAGAAGCTGCTTTATCTCCTGTACGAGATTGCTCTAAAATGATAATTTCCTGCTTAATCAAATTAATTTTAGCTTCCATTGCATTCGCATAAGCCATATAATTTTGATAATGCTTGGCATATATTTCTTGATGCTCCTTTAAAATATCTCCCTTTAATTTTTCCGTTTTCTTTCTCAAATTTTCCTTACCAAACGTCTTCACCTTAATATAAATAATAGGTGCGGGCAATAACGCGCTTACATTATTTTCCAACTTATAAATCGTCCGCAAACGCTCAACCGAAGCCCCGGGATTTTCGATAAGACGGATTTTTGGTTCTTCCGCACCAATTTCAACAACGCTGCCTGTTTTCAAAAATAGATCAACGCTATACATCTTAGGACCTAAAAAAATAATCAGTAAAGCTAAAGCCATACTGACTGATACGGTCCATAATATGACAATTCGGTATTTCCAAAAAAGTTGAAAATAATCTTTCAAATCAGCTTCTCGTTCCATACACCCTCCATATTTTTTCAACCAGCACAATATCTGCTAGCACCGGCCTTTATTAAGATACCAATTAATAGTTTCTTTAAGCCCTTCGTCAAATTCCTTTTCCGACTTAAACCCGAACGCGGTATACGCCCTCTGCGTATCCAAACAACGCCGAGGCTGCCCATTGGGCTTTGAGGCATCCCAGACAATGTTTCCTGTAAACCCGGTTAATTTCGCTAGCAAGTTAACTAAATCTTTTATCGAGATTTCCTTGCCCGCACCCAGATTAACCGGTTCAGAACCATCATACTTCTGGGTCGCCATTATAATCCCCCGCGCTGCATCTTCCACATATAAAAACTCCCGCGTGGGCGAGCCATCACCCCATACCACAATTTCTTTATCTCCCTGTTTTTTCGCTTCTATACATTTTTTAATCAGTGCCGGGATAACATGCGAAGATCCCGGATCAAAATTATCACGCGGACCGTAAAGATTCACTGGCAGCAAGTAAACCGCGTTAAACCCATATTGCTGCCGATATGCCTGCGCTTGAACCAGTAGCATTTTTTTTGCCAGCCCGTAAGGCGCGTTGGTTTCCTCGGGATAACCGTCCCAGAGGTCTTTTTCTTTAAAGGGAACCGGAGTAAATTTAGGATAGGCGCATATAGTGCCGATAGCCACAAATTTTTCCACTTTATGCTGACGCGCAATTTCCATAAGTTGAACACCCATCATTAGGTTGTCATAAAAATATTTCCCCGGGTTTTCCCGGTTCGCTCCGATCCCGCCCACTACAGCGGCCAAATGGATAACTGTATGCGGCTGGGCTTCACGATAAAGCCTCTGGATATCCGCTTCCCGCGTAAGATCAAAATCTTCAATCCTGGGAATAAATACCTGCTCACATTCCTGGGACTCCAACTGCTCTACTAGATGAGAACCCAGAAACCCCGCTCCACCGGTAACTACTACGCGTTTACCTTTTAAGTATTCCAAGGATTAACCCTCCTCGTATTTTTTCTTAAGGAACTATCTCCCATAAGCGTTTTTGAATCATTTCACTAATTATGTCATTCCGAGGCTTTGCCAAGGAATCTCATAGAACCCCTGCTAATCAAGCATTTTCTTGGAGTTCCCTCGTTTCACTCGGGATGACTCACGAATTTTGGCTGAAAATATCTTTTGACGACACTCCCTTTGAATTTCTGTTTTAACAACTAAAATTCGACCCCAAATCTCATGTATTATTACAAATTTTTTAATAAAAGTCAAATTTTCGTATGTTTTGCAGTAATTAGGCAGATTGTAACTCATATTGCAACATCGTCAACTAAAACTACTTTTACTGTG
>CBDUZI010000011.1:0-45011 GCA_965371665.1 uncultured bacterium | reverse complement strand
TTTGAAGTAATCCAACAGGGTGTCCTTTATAAAATCCCCCTTAATCCCCCTTTTTGCCAGTCCTGGATGGTTTTGTCCAGGGAAAAGGGGGAAACTGCTGTCATTATATCATAAGTCAACAACAAAGTCCGACAGGCTCCTAGGAGCTTGAGCATTTAGTCGATTTTGTCATTCCGGCATGCTTAAAGCCGGAATCCAGGCTTTTTTTAATGCTTATAAAATAATGCTTTTCTGGATTCCCGATACGAGCATTCGGGAATGACAACCTAAAAAAAAAAACCGACTAAATGCTCAGGCTCCTAGCGGTACGAAATTTCACCTAAAAAGGTAATATGTCAGTTAAGGGTTAATTATGAAGTGTTAATGCTCTTGACTGACATATTACACATTTACGTATTATTTTCTTGACGTCAGTTTGAATATGGAGTATCAAAGTACTATGTTGTTTCCGGGTAACAATCCAATTTTCGGGGCAAGGGATGTGTTAACATCCTTTGCCCTGATTTTATTCCTGGAATAAAATAGCCTCTTATCGCGGCTTAAAATAATCTGAGGATTTTCACCTACTGGGCAATATATTTTGAAAATATCACCCTCTATCTTATCAAAATAAATTGAAAATCTACAGTGATATATCTAATCGGAAATTAAAAAAGAAAGGAATGCGAAAAGTTATGCGAAAAGGCATAAATGAAAATCAGCAACCTGATAAAACCTGGAAAGTGATTGAAAAAGGTTTTCAACTGAAGCGCCAGGCTTGGCGTGAATCACTCTTTGCCTTGGCGAATGGTCATATGGGTATTCGGGGTAGCGTGGAAGAATATGATTTGCCTTATCCGGATTCGCGGCCGGGGACGTTTTTAGCCGGGGTTTTTGACAAATATGAATCCTGGTATCAGGCCATTGTAAATATGCCCTTTCCTTTTAATACCCGTTTTATTCTGGGGGGAAAACAACTTGCCATGACGGAGGGGAAGGTTAAAAAATATTGCCGGGAATTGGATATGTATCATGGAATATTAACCCGGACTTTTATTTGGGAAGATAGCCAAGGCCGGGAAACCGCCTTTGTTTTTAAACGCCTGGTATCCATGGCGGACCCCAACCTGGCCGCGTTGCAAGTATCATTTCAACCGCTTAACTGGTCGGGAACTGTGAAGATTGATAATATTCTGGATGCGGATGTGGACAATATTGATTTTCATAAAGGCGGGTACCAATTAAGGCCGGAAAGATACTATTTTCTGGATTTGGAATCCCGTGGGGGATTGGGACCGGACAGTATATATATAACCGTGAAAACCAGGACCAATCCGTACCGCGTAACCGAAGCGGCCCGGATGGAAATGAAAAAAGACGGGGATAGAATTAAATGCCAAACCCAACTGCTCAAAGGAGAAAAAAGCGTATCGCGCCGGTACATCCTGAAAGTTGAGCGCGGCCATGATTATCAAATGGAAAAAATGATAGGCCTGGTTTCTTCGCGTGAGGGACATGCGGCGAAGGGCCTGGTTAAAGCCGCTGATGCCGTAGCCCGGCGGGCCCTGATCCGGGGATATGCCGGCGTGGCAGAAGATCATGCCGCCGTCTGGGGCCGGCGTTGGCATACGGGAGATGTAAAAGTAAGCGGGAACCCCAGCGACCAGCAAGCCTTGCGTTTTTCGATATTTCATTTAATCCAATTTCCCAATCCGCAAGACGCCAAGGTGAATATCGGCTCACGCGGCTTAACCGCGGAAATGCATTATGGGAACTGTTTCTGGGACACCGAATTATTTATAATACCCTTCTATATTTATACCTGGCCGGAAAGCGCCCGCAAGCTTCTGGAATATCGTTATCGGACTTTACCCGAGGCCCGGCGGAAAGCCCGCCGGTTATATTTTAAAGGCGCTATGTTTCCCTGGATGTCTTCCTATCCCGGCCAAGAGCAAGCGGATTACTGGGAGTATGCCAATATTGCCGTGCATGTGGTTGGCGATATAAATTATGCCCTTATGCATTATTACCGCGCCAGCCGGGATGAAATGTTTATGGATAAATACGGCAATGAGGTGGTTGTGGAGACTGCCCGTTTTTGGAACAGCCGCGCCTATTACAACCATCGCAGAAAAGCCTATATGATTAATACCGTCAAAGGCCCCAATGAATATGACGGAGTAGTGAATAATAATACTTATACCAACTGGCAAGCCCGATATAATATTTTATCCGCACTGAAAATCGCCCGAAACAAGCAAGCCGCCGATTGCCGGGACTGGGAGAGATTAGCCCGAAAAGTAAAACTATCGGATAAGGAACTGGAAGAATGGGAAAGAACCGTCCAAGGATTATTTATAAATTACGCTGCGGCCGAAAAATTATATATTGAAGACGATTTATTTATGGATAAAGAACCGTTTGATATGAAAGAATTAAAGCCGGGTAAAAAGATCATAACGGAACTCGGCGTTTCATGGGATACGCTGCTAAGACTGCAAATTGTCAAGCAGGCGGATATTCTGCTGCTGCTGACCCTTTTTCCGGATGATTTTACCCGGGAAGAGAAACTAAGCGCCTGGCGGTTCTATGAACCGAAAACCTGCCACGATTCCTCGCTTTCTCCCAGTACGCATGCTATTATGGCCGCCCAGCTGGAGATGCCGGATAAGGCCATGTATTACTGGGATCAGACGGCCCGGCTGGATTTGGACGATACTATGGATAATTCATATTTGGGCGTGCATTCGGCCTGTGTGGGAGGAACCTGGCAAATTGTAATAATGGGATTTGCCGGAATGCGCTTGCGGGATAACGGCTTTGAGTTTACACCGCGTTTGCCTGAACGATGGAAAAAAGTGGAATTTAAGCTTATCCATAGCGGCCGGTTATTGGAGGTTTCATTGGGGGCTAAAAACGGGGAGTTCCATCTGGATCCCGGCGCCGCTTCTTCGCTGGAAGTGAATGTGGCAAGAAAAAAACACACCCTACAACCGGGATCCAGGATTAGCGTAACCTACTAGGAGCCTGTCGGACTTTAGTCATTCTCCCCCTTTACAAAAGGGGGAAGAGTGCTTACAATCCGCTTTTGTGCCTAAGTCCGACAAGCTCCTAGAAGCTTGAGCATTTAGTCACTTTTGTCATACTCGCATGTAGTAAGCGAGTATCCAGTGACTTTTAATTCCTTTAAAATCAAAGCTTCTGGATTCCCGATTGAAGCATTCGGGAATGACAACATAAAAAAACAGACTAATTGCTTAGACTCCTAGGGTAATATGGGATAGAAATATGGACATGGAAATTTCAGACCGGATGGCGAATGAAGATTTAAAAATAACCGCGATCATGTTGCTGGTTATAAATATCGGGCTGGTTTTAATATCTTCGGTTACTCATTTAATCGTTAAAACACCCTGGCCCCAAATTCTTTTTTTGCAATTTGTTAAAGCCCCGGTTTTGGCATTTTGGATAGTATTGGTGAATTCTCAGCCCTTGTTTTCACCCTTGCTGATTGTATTGATAATGTTAATTCTGCCTTTGTTTTTGCACATCATGTGCCTGCTTAATATTTGTATCCTGGTACGAAATTCAAATATTAAAACCAGGATTTTATATATTTTCATATCAATAGTTCCGGTTTTTGGTCCCCTGGCGGCGCAAATAATTATGAACGGTCTGGGAGATCTGGAGGATTAAGGTATTAGAAAAGTCATCCCGGACTTGATCCGGCGGGATCCTGTCGCATTTGATGTTTCAGCGGCAGGAATTAAATATATTATCGAAATTGGAGGTTTAGTTTTTTATGTTGCAATTCGGTACCAGTGGATTACGTGGTCTGGTCAAGGATATGACGGACAAAGAATGTTACATCAATACCCGGGGCTTTATTAAATATTTAATACATACCAATCAGATAAAGGAGAAAGATATTATCGCGGTGGCCGGTGATTTACGAACCAGCACTCCTCGGATTATGAAAGCTATCGGACGGGCGATTAAGGATGCCGGGATGCAGGTGGAGAATTGCGGCGCCATACCAACACCGGCTTTGGCTTATTACGCGATGATGAATAACCGGGCCAGTATTATGGTAACGGGAAGTCATATTCCGGATGACCGCAATGGTATTAAGTTCTATAAGCCTAAGGGCGAGGTAATGAAAAATGATGAAGACGAAATTCTGGCAGCCGTGACCGGGGAGAGAGAGAAGGAATCTGCCAGAGAAAAATCAGCCGGTTTATTTGATGATCATGATATGTTCAGAGGAGAAGTATCAGCCGAATTACCGGAAGTAAATAGAGCAGCGGAAATCGAGTATATCAAAAGGTATCAGGAAATATTTCCTGAAAACCTTTTGCAAGGAAAAAAAGTAGTAGTAGATCAGCACTCGGCTGTGGGGCGTGATTTATTGGTAGTAATATTGGAAGGTTTTGGCGCGGAGGTAATCCCGGAAGGAAGAAGTGATAAATTTATTTCCAAAGATACCGAGAATATAACATCGTCGGTTAAAGAAGAATATCATCGCTTGGCTGAAAAATATCAACCCTTGGCTATAGTATCAACAGATGGAGACAGTGATAGGCCGTTAGTAGTTGATGAAGAGGGCGTTTTCTATCGGGGAGATATTCTTGGTGCGGCAGCAGCGCATTATTTAGACGCTCGTTATGCTGCAATACCTATAAGTACGAACGATGCAGTGATAGAATACCTGAAAAAAACCGGGGTCGAGTTAACCTCGACCCGAATAGGTTCACCCTATGTGATTATGGCCATGAACCAAGCGCTGGCTGCCAAGAAAGACAAAGTAGTAGGATGGGAAGTAAATGGCGGGTTTATGACCGGTTCTGAATTTTCTTATAAAGGGAAATCATTAAAGGCCTTGCCTACGCGCGATGCCGTATTACCGATTTTATGCGCGCTTTTTGCGGCAGTGGAAGCAGGGAGTATAAGCCGATTATTCAAGCCGATTTTAACGCGCTATACCCAGGCGGGATTAATTGATGATTTTCCGGTAGCCACCTGTAAAGAATTAATCTCGGCACTTAGGCCTGAAGATAAGAATATTATCGAGGTTGACTTTGAAGAAAGAAAAATTGTGGTTTTAAATGAAACCGACGGGAGAAAAATACTGGATCTTCTGGATGGCCATGAAATTGAAGATGATATTAAAAGGTTCTGGAAAAAAGCATCGTCTAACGGGGTGTGGTTAATAAAAAATATGCTGGAAAATAAATATTTTACTTCCCTATGGGGTTTTGGGCTAATAACACGTATTAACTGGATCGATGGAATACGTATAACATTTGATAATGGCGATATAGTTCATATCCGGCCTTCCGGTAATGCCCCTCAATTGAGGATATATTCCAATGCTGATACCCAGAAACGAGCGGATGAAATTATAGCGCGGAGTCTGGACCAGTATGGTATTTTACGTTTGATGGAAAGGAATGTTAATACGCAGCAACAATCCCTATAAGTACAATAGTAAGGATAAACATAAATCAGCAAGTAAACTAGCGGTTTCAAGAAAAGTATGGTATATTCAAAAAGTGAAACTATTTCGCCAATTTACACATAATCTAGTGCGGCTCGGTTTAATAACCGTCATGGCTGTAAGCTTGCTGGCCGGTCCGGTGATGGCTGCAGGTTTGTCGGAAACTTGGCAGACCGCGGTGCGCGCATATGCGAAAGGGAATTACGCCCGCAGCGCGCGCCTGCTCCAGGAGTATCTCCAGTTGGAGCAGGAACCGGAAAAAATTTCTACGGCCCGGTTTTTCCTGGCCGAGGCTTACCGGCTTAAAGGTTCAGGCGCCAAGGCCATGCCCATATACCGGTCTTTGTCCTCATCTGCGCCGTCCGGGCCGCTGAAGAGCAGCGCTCGTTTTCGTGTAGCCGAGATGGCCTACAACCAGGGTAAATACAAGCAGGCGGTCAGGATTTTAAGAGGCCTGGCCCGCGACAGCCGGGCGGATTTTCTATTTCCGCAGACCCGGCTGGCCCTGGTGAAAACCGAGCTTAAATTGCGTAACGCGGCCAAAGCCCGCAAAGTTTTTTCCGAATTGCTGGCGGCTTTTCCGCGCTCGCTCCTGGACCCGGAGATAAAATTTCTTTTCGGGATTATGAAGGAGTTCCAGGGCCAGGATATTGACGCCCTGAAGATATACGAGGAACTTAAGGATAATCCGGTGGCCCGGCTCTTTGCCGGCGCTATTCTGGAATCCCAAGGCCGTTATCTTCCCGCGATTTCCGCATACAATAAGGTTCTGCATAAGGCCAAAGTTGACTCGCACCGGCAGATGGCCATGTATTTCAAAATCCGGGCTTTTTACAAGACCGGAGATTTTATCTCAGCCCAAACTCTATGCCGGAAATTTTTATCCCAATACCCGAAGAGTCCCTATGCCGGCCAGGCGGCCTTGTTGCGATTGCTGATATTGTTATCCCAAGCCCGCTTCGATGAAGTGATTAAGGTATATGTCGAATTAAACTCCTGTCTGGCTTCGCTTTCAGAAGAAGACCGTTCCCTGGTACAATTTACCCTGGCCGAGGCCGCGCTTAATTTGAACCGCTTCCGAAAAGCTATGGCCGGCTACCAGGAAGCCCTGGCTTTGAGCGAAAAGTACCGGGCCGAGATATGGTTGAAACTAACCTACGCTTATACCGCTGTAGGGGAGTGGGATCAGGCCGGCAAATCTCTTGCTGCTTATTTTAAGGCTGCGAAAAAGCCGGATCCACGGGCGCATCTGTTTTCCGTTATCATCAACCTGCAAAACGGCCGGGGCCAGACCGCTTTCCGCTCGGCCAAAACACTGATCGCAAGCGGCAATCCCCTGGCTGAACTGGCCCGGTATTTCCTGGCAGAGTACTATCTGGATCATGACCAGGCCCAAACCCTGGTGGTTCAGTGGGCCCTTCTGGAAAAGGCCAGGGGACAAGAGGCTCCGGCGGAAGGGGAGTATCGTGAAATTGCAGCCTGGTCCCGTCTGCTGGCGGCCGAGGCCTACTATCTGGTGGAGAATTATCAGCTGGCCCGGGATTTATACCAAAAAGCCCTGGCTGTTTACCCGCATGGGAAAATCCCGGTCTATGTTTGTGCCGGTCTGACCTGGTGCAGTTTCAAGCTGCAGGATTTTCATACCGTGCTGGTGCAGAGCAAGCGTCTGCAAGGTTTAAAGCAGGTTCCGGCCCGGGTGGAAAGGGAGATTGAGCTGCTTAAGGCACATGCTAATTTTAACCTGCAGCAATATTCCCCGGCGATCAAGGCCTACCGGAAATGGATGCTAACTTCCAGTGCCAATGATCCCGCAGTAGCAGCGATCCTGTTTCAGATCGGCTGGGCGCACTATATGAATAAGGGTTACCTGGATGCGTTGGAAACCTGGCAGGAGCTGGCCCGGAAATATCCGGATAGTCCGGAAAGCACCCAAGCCTTGTTCCGGGTGGCGGACACCTATTTCCAGGCCGGGGAAAACAGCCGGGCCCGCGCGGTTTACCGGCAGTTGAATGCTAAACATCCGGATTCGCCGCAGCGCCGGGCTTATGACCTGCGCATTGCCCAGACTTATTACAATGAGCAAAAAGACGCTGAGGCGATTCGCGGCTTTACCGGCATCCTGGAAAAGTATCCGGATTCCGAGGAAGCCGGACAGGCCCGGAATGGAATCGAGGCCGCGTCTTACCGGATAGTTGACCAATTGAATGATATTCCGGCTTTCCAGGAATACATTGATAAATTTCCGGAGTCCAATCTGGCGGAGGACATCCAGTACCGCATCGGCGAGGCCTACTATCAGAAGGAAAAATATGATGAAAGCCGAAAGGAATTCGTGCAATTTATTCTGACCTATACCAAGAGTCCGCGAACCCCCAATGCCCAGTATTATGTGGCGGTCTGCCAGGATCAGACAGGCAATACTCTGCAAGCCGTGCTCCAGGCCGGGGCTTTTGTGAATAATTATCCCCAGCATGAATTGGTCCCGGAAATGCTCTTCTGCCAGGCTTCCAACGAGTTTCAACTGGCGCGTTATTCCGAGGCGGCGGAACATTTTGCCGCCTGCGCGGAGAATTATTCCCTGAAAGAATATCGGCCTCGTGCCTGGTACAATGCCGGGGTGGCATATGAGAAACTGCAAATGCCGGAAGAGGCGCTGGACAATTACGGTAAACTGGTTGCTGCCTATCCCCAGGACGTAAATACCGGCGTAAGCCTTTCGCGCATGGCCTTGCTTTATGCCGGGCAGCAGAATTACGCGGGAGTGTCAGAGTCTCTGGGTTTTCTGGAAAAAAACTCGAATCGGGAATTGCTGCAAAAAACCCGGCTGGGACTGGCGGCGCTCTACCAGGAACAGGGAGAAACATCCCGGCAGACCGCGGTATTGAAAAACATCATGGAACAAGGCCTGCCCCAAAGCGAGGGATACTCGCTGGCCCTGGTGGAACTGGCCTCCATATATGAAAAGGAAAAGAACTGGATCGAGGCGATTAAAGTCTATCAGCTCCTGGCTAAAAAAGCCGTCCAAGCCAAATGGCGGGAGGCTGCCAAAAAGCGCGTCAAGCTTCTCCGGCGCATATTGAAAAGTGAGTAGGTAATATAGGTTAAATGAAGAAAATAACGAGGATGATTATGCGATTTCGGTATCTTATGGGTATATCTTCAATAAGTATTTTCTCCCGGAAATGTCATTCCGAGCGGAGCGAGGAATCTCTAAAACTTCTAGGGCTCAAGGGGATTCCTCGGTCGCTTCGCTTCCTCGGAATGACAGTGCTGCTAAAAATCAGCATAATCTGCCTTTTAGCGGCAAACACGGCTTGGGGCGCCGAGGTTACGCCCACGGCCAAAGATTTCGTGTCCTCGGGTAAAAACCGGGCCTTGGTTCAAACCGAACGCTCGGCTTTCACCGGCCGGCTGGATCTGGATTCCTTGCTGGGGACCCTGACGAAAAAAAGCGACGGCCTGAAACTGCCAACCGAATCACGCCACTTGTACTACGAGATTGATCCGGTTCCCCTGGAGAGCTCCAAGGTGTTTACGCCCTGGCTCAACCATTTTAAACAGGCCGTGGTCTTTATCATGGGCAAACTGGATTCACAGCGCCTGAAAATCGCCCGCTGGTCGGTTAGTCTGCACGATCAGGCCGGCAAAGAGATCAGGACTTTCAGCGGGGTGGGAAATCCGCCCGAGGCTTTCTACTGGAACGGCCGGGACTGGGAGTATAATATCGTGGCTGTGGGGCAATCGTATATCCCGGAAATCACGCTAACCGATTATTACGGGGCGCGGGTCAGCCTGCCCCAGAAGATGCTTTACCTCGACCGTTTGGTATGGAACGAACCCGGCCGCCTGACCGCGGCCTTTGTCCAGGAAGGGATATTTGGGAAAAAACACGCGACATTTACCCCGGATGGCGTTATGATAATCAGGGAATTGTCCAACTTGATAAACCTGAAGGACGCCTTGATTATGGAGATAGAATGCCAGGGCCCGGACGTGGACTTAATGAGGGATCGCGCGCGATTTTTGAAAAAATATTTTGAGCGGGAAAATCTGCGGTTAAAAAAAATACGGGTCCGAAGCGCCAAAACTTCGGGACCGGCCGTCATCTATATTACGGCTAAGCAAAGGCAGTGAGAGCAGACGCCAGGCCTTAACTAGTATCTGGTGCGGAAGCGTGTTTTCTTTATTACTGGAGTTATGTCATTCCCGCATGCCTTTAGCGGGAATCCAGCGGTTTTGATTTTCAAAGGCTTAAAAGTCACTGGATACCCGCCTGTCCTGGATGGTTTAGTCCAGGGATAGAATCATTCGGGTATGACAATCTTTTCAGAAAACAACCTTTCCGCAGTAAGAACTAACTAGGCATATAATTCACAAAAGAGGAGAAAAAAACATGCTTGAGGTAAAATGGATGGCAATACTCATGACCAGCCCGACTTTGCTGGTGCTGCTATTTTGTTCGATTATCTCCCTGGTGGTTATTCTGGAGCGGGGGATATATTACCTGATTAATCTAAGCCACACCGATAAATTCATACGGGAACTTAAACCGATAATGCAAAAAAAAGATATCAATGCGGCGCAGGACTATTGCCTTAAGAGACGCGGCCCCCTGGCGCGTGTGCTGTATGCCACGATTGAAAACCACAAGGAATCCCTGACCAGCCTGACCAACCTGCTCTCCAGCCTGATTAAAAAAGAAGAGGTTCAACTGGAACGTTTTCTGGGTGTCCTGGGGACATTGGGCAATACCGCCCCTTTTATCGGTTTGCTGGGCACGGTTATCGGCATTATCAAGGCTTTCCAGGCTTTATCGGCCAGCGGCTCCGGCGGGCCTAATGTGGTATCAGCCGGCATTGCCGAAGCCCTGATCGCCACGGCCGCGGGACTGGTGGTCGCCATTCCGGCGGTTATTTTCTATAATTATTATATATCCCGGGTGCGCCAGACCATTACCGAAATCGAGGCCGCAGTGGAGCAGGCACTCTTTCTTCTGAAAAAATAAGCGATTCTTTCGCTAAGGATTGAACATCTAACTTCTAAGCTTGACTTTAGCAAATTTAGCTTTTGTGTTTTTTTAAAATAGTATCAGATGTAAAATCCCCCTAAATCCCCCTTTTTCAAAGGGGGACTTCAGAACCCCCCTTTTCAAAAAGGGGGGCAAGGGGGGATTTAATAAATTTGCAAAAAATGATTTCCCAGGAGTCATTGGCATGCTGGATTCTAAAAAGCCGATTGTTACTATAAATCTTACGCCTCTGGTGGATGTCAGCCTGGTCCTGGTAGTGATTTTTATGGCCACGGCGCCCATGTTCATGCAGAGCGGAATCATTGTAACGTCCGGTGAAAAAAAAGCCACGGCCGAGGTTAAGGCGGCGACTTCCCGGGAAAAAAGCATCCTCATCAAACTAAAGGGAGATCAGATATGGCTTAACCAGCATTTGGTGGCAGAGGCCGATCTTCCCAATTTGCTAAAACGCATGCTGCTAGAGTCTGAAACCCGGCGCGTGATAATTAATCCCAACCGGGAAGTGCGGCATGGCAGAGTGATTAAGATTATGGACACGGCCAAGCAATCCGGGGCCGCCAATCTCGTGATTCTCGGCAAGCCGAAAGAGGAATAACGCCGGGGGAGGACTGCCATGTCCGCCCGATGACGATTAGGTGTTTGGTAGTAAGGTTTTTCGTAGGGGCGTCCCTTGCGGGCGCCCAATAATGATTGCAGAGTTCGATAATATTCCAGGAGGACATTTCCTTGCTCAAGAGCATGATGCGCAGTGAAAGGGCCAAAGAGATGCTGACCGAAATTAATGTAACCCCCCTGGTGGATGTTTGTCTGGTTCTGGTAATTATTTTTATGATAACCACTACGGCTTTTCTGCAGCCGCCCTTTGAAATTATCCTGCCCAAGGCCAATACCGCGGAGCAAACCAAGGAAGAAAATATTTTTGTGGCTGTCGGGCCGGACGGGAGTTTAGCCATTAATGAGAGCCGGGTCGAGAGCCGGGAATTCAGCCGGCTGATTAAAGACCGGCTGAAAGAAAGCCGGACCAAGCTGGTGATAATCCGCGCGGATGAAAATTCTTTGAGCGGTTCGGTCATCGATATCTTAAAGATAATTAAAGCCGCCGGGGCCCGGCGGATAACTTTCGGTACTGAACAACAAACGGAGTAGCCGGTATGTTCTTAGATCGTTTGCAGCAAAGAGTTCAGATTACCGTGCTAGGCTCAATTATATTGCATCTGGTCATCCTGGGAATGTTCAGCTCAAAGAAGTTCAGTGAACCGGGGAAGCGTTTAAAACTTACCGAGGTTGAATTTCAGGAGGAGCGGGCCCCGTTCACAGAGCTGGAAAAGCTTATGAGCCGGATCGCCGCGCCTCCCAAACCTCCTTCTCGGCCGGTGGCTGATGTGAGCCGGATTGCGGCCCTGGCTGAGTTGGAAAAAAGCTCTTTCGGGCAGGTTGTGGGTTTGCGTCAACCAACGGCCCAGGATAAAGTAACCACGGCTGACCTCACCCGCCTGGCCGCTCTGCCCAAGCTTTCTCTGGCCGGCCGGCTGCCCCGGCCTGACATCCTGCCGGCTATTCGGAAGATCGATCTGGTGCGCCAACAATCTTCGTCCCAGCAATCTCTGCAAGCTAAAGTGGTGCCTTTGGCCGAATTGCCGTTGCCTGATTTTGGGCCGGAAATCAGCCGGAAAAAATTCCAGCAGCCCGAACTGATTATAAATAAAGTCAAGGCCGAACGGCGCAGGCGGGAACCGGCTGCTAAAAAGCGAAAAGCGCTTAATTTAAAACGGGATACTTATATCTCCGGGGAAGTCAAAAACCGGGAGATTTTGCACCGGGAGTACCCGCCGGTACCGCGCTGGCTGGAAGAAAAAGGCGTTGAGGCCGAGGTGGTCATTAATTTCGTGGTAAATCCGGACGGAGAGATAGGTGACAGGGTTTTAGTGGCCAAAACCTCGGGGTATGCGGAGTTGGATCGGCTGGCAATTGCAGCTTTGAAAAAATTCATTTTCGCGCCGCTGCCCTTGACCGTTAAGCAGGTGGAGCAGAAGGGAACTATTTATATGCGGTTTGCTTTACAATAAATCCACTATGAATTACTTCAAAATCATTCCTATCCTAATAGTGATCTCCTGCGGCCTTGCCTCTTCGATTCACGCTGATCGGCATGAACACATCCAGGCGCGGGTGAATCGTGATCAAGTCAATTTGGGCGATGCTCTGATTTACAGTGTCGAGGTGGTAACCGCGGGAGCCCGGCAAAGTACCCCGGTTATTACTCTTCCGAAGTTTAACCGGAAATTCCAGCAGCAGGATATTTTCAGCCGTTCCACGGTGAATATTCTGAACGGTAAAACCTATATCACCAATATCAAGGAAGCTTACCTGACCGCCAAGAGAACGGGCAGGATAACCATTCCTCCCAGCCGGGTGGACTTTATTAATATGGCCACCCGGGAGCGCAGCGTGCGCTACACTCAGCCGGTTCATATCATGGTTAACCAGGCCGGCGGCGCGCCCGCGGTTCCGACTCCTTCCCCGGAAATAGACGTACTTCGCCCGATTAAAAAATCGGCGAGGTTTTCCGCCGACCAGTGGCTTCCGATGGCGGCCGGCGTCCTCATGATTTTCTTGGTTCTGGGCCTGGGGGCCTATTTTCGCGGAAGGTCCGTGTTGCCTACGCCTGAGCCGGACTTGCCCGGAGATACCCGGACGCCGGAACAGAAGGCCCTGGAAGCTCTGGAGCGGACCAAGGACTTGCAAGCCGCGGGAAAAATCAAGGCTTTTTACACCGCCCTCTCGGCTATTCTTCGGCTCTTCCTGGCAGAAAGTTATGCTTTCAAAGCCGAAGAATCAACTACGCGGGAGCTGCTGGGGAAAATGGAAGACCTGGGTTTCCAGCCGGATTTTTTAGATCATTACCGGAAGTACTGTCAGGAATGCGACCGCGTTAAGTTCGCCAATTTCCTTCCCGAACTCCCGAAACTCGAACAGGCTTATGTTCAAACCAGGCAATTGATCCAGTATCCTAAAAAAACCGTGAGTCCGGCACAAGGGCCGGATTCCAGGGAAGATATAAAGTGTTAATGCGCTTGACTGACATGTTACTAGGAACTTGAGCATTTAGTCGGTTTTGTCTGCTTCCCCCTTTGGAAAAGGGGGATTAAGGGGGATTTTGCATATGAAAGCGGGCGTTTTATTGATTAAATCCCCCCTGCCCCCTTTACAAAAGGGGGAGAATGACTTAAGTCCGACAGGCTCCTAGGGGAGACAGTTTCATGAACCCCGTTTTTCCGTCCTGCGACTGGCATCTAGCCAATCCCGATTATTTATGGTTATTGCTTCTGATTCCGGTTTTCTTTTTACTCCGGGGTTGGATCCGGCGTAAACCGCCGGGGATTTTTTTTCCGGCCATCAGCACGGCGGAGAGGTTGATTCGCGATCCCCGGCAGTCGCTGCGTCACGTAATTCCTCTTTGCCGGGTTCTGGCCATGGTTTTGCTGGTGTTCGCAATGGCCCGGCCTCAGGGTGAGGTGCGCCGGGTTGATCGCGTGGTGCGGGCTCTGGATATTATGCTGGTTCTGGATCTTTCAGAGAGTATGCGTGCTAATGATATTAAACCCAACCGCCTGGCTGCCGCCCGGGACGTGCTGGAAAAATTCATAATAGAACGTAAGCTGGACCGTGTCGGGATAGTGGTTTTTTCCGGAGCCGGCTTTACCCTTATGCCCCTGACCACTGATTACCCAAGCATTATTGCCGGCCTCCGGGAGATCACAACCAATACCGTCCGGATTGAAGGAACCGCCATCGGCGAAGCGCTTTTAACGGCCGCTAACCGGCTTCTGGAAGCCGGGACGACGGAAAACCCGGCAGAAAAATCATCCCCCGGCCGGGTGGTTATCCTGGCTACGGACGGGGTTAATAATCGTGGAATTGATCCAGTGGCAGCGGCCAGGATACTGGCCAAAAAAGGTCTTAAACTTTACACTATTAGTTTAGGCGGTGAACGGCGCGTACCTCGATTCCGGCGGGATTTTTCAGGACAATGGCTTCCTTTAAAGGATGTTTACGGACGCCGGCAGTACTGGGAGAAGCCTGACGAGGAGACCCTGCGCCGCCTGGCCGAAATCGGAGGCGGGCAGTATTTTCGGGCGGGAAATCGCGGGAAGCTGGAAGAGGTGCTGGACCAGATCAATCAATTAGAAAAACGGAAGGTAACGCTTAAACGCAGTGTCGAGTACCATGAATGGTATTTTTGGCCCCTGGCCCTGGCCTTGTTTTTCCTGGGACTGGAGAGAATTTTGGCCAGGACCCGGTTCCGGAGGTTTTAGGAATGACAAAATCGGAGGGATTTTCTAAAAAATGATTTTCGGCGACCCTCCCATTATACGTTTTGTTTATCCTGATATGCTGATACTTTTACTCTGGATTCCTATATTCTGGATTCTTGAGTACAGGATAACGGTCTGGCGGCGGCGGGCCGCTGAAAAGTTCAGTGTGCATCCTTTTAGTTCACATCTCATTCCCTCAGTATCTCTCAGACGGCAATGGCTCAAGACCGCCTTGTGGTCGCTTGCTCTGGCAGGGATAATTATGGGATTGGCGCGACCGCAAGGAGCGCCCAAGAAGGTGTATCGTACCGGCCAAAGCCTTTATCTCTACCTGGTTTTGGACTGTTCCTTAAGCATGCGGGCCCGGGATGTAAAACCGGATCGCTTCACGGCGGCTAAAAAGACACTGAGCGCTTTAGTTGAACGTCTGGCCCGGGATCATATCGGCTTAATCGGATTTACCGGCGCAGCGAGAGTTTTTTGTCCGGCTACGGTGGATCATCATGCTTTGTTGCTGGCCTTGAAACAGGCCGGCCCGGAAGTTCTGGGAAGCCCGGGATCGAATCCGGCCGCGGGCCTGGCATTGGCCCTGGAAAAACTGGAGCGCCTTCCTGGAAAAAGCAAAGCTGTGGTTATTTTATCAGACGGAGAAGAGAACCGTTCGGAAAAACTTAAGGCTATAGCCCAAGAAGCCTCTCAGCAGGGAATCAAAGTTTACACGGTAGGGTATGGAAGCGAAGACGGCACCCCCATTCCCATAGGGCAGGATTTTTGGGGAAAAATCCGTTACCGGATTTACCAGGGAAAAAAAGTAAAAACCCGGCTGGTCTCAATCGGACTGCTTAAGGCGGCCAAATTGGGACAGGGACATTACTGGCTTTTTGAAACACCGCAGATCACGGCTAATAAAATAGCCCTGGAAGTAAAGAAACTAACGCGTCAAGTGGCCCGCCAGGCGGCTATACTGGAATACCGGGAGTTTTTCCCATGGCTGGCTGCTTGGGCATTCATTCTGTTATGGCTCGAGCCTCTGCTGCCTCTCCGGCCCGGAGTGAAGAAATGATCCAATATGTGGCAATAGTTTGGTTTATAGGAACGCTGATACGACTGGCAGGAATCCCGGCGGCTAATTATTATAACCTGGGTAATCAGTTATATCAACAGAATCAATACTGCCGCGCAGAGGAGGTATATCAGAAGGCCTTTAAAAAGCCGGCCCTAGGATCTCACGCCTATTACAATGCCGGCAACGCGGCTTTCAAGCAGAATGATTTTCAAAAGGCGATTACTTATTACGAGTCAGCCCTGGATTTGGCTCCGCTGGATGAGGATGCCTGGCATAATCTGGAAATGGCGCGCCGGCGTGTTGCATTCCGAAAAGCGGAGAACGGCCGGGCTTCCGGCGCTATCCCGGATATAAAATCCAGGGAAAAACGGGGCAAGCCGCTTTCCCTGGCCGGCTACCGCCCGGAGTATAATCCGGATGCAGAAGACCGCATTTTGAAAATGTCGCGCCAAACCGAGCAGCGCTTGAGTGGCTTTTTTCAACCCTATCGGAGAACGGCCCGCCGGCCCTCCCAAATGGAAGATATTTTTACCATGCCGCCTGACAGACTAATGCAGTATATGCGGGAACAGAACCGGGACAGTTATCCCTTTCGGCCGGGAAAGTCCAGGCGTAAACGAGTGCCGTCCCCGGCGCGGGACGAGGTGGATTGGTAGGTATAGGAGACGGAGTTAGTTTATTAGTTTAAGGAAAAAAGGAAACGGCAATTTTGTTTAGAACAATTCCTTCTTAAATTAATAAACCAACTCTGTCTCCTGCTAAGACCTTGATGCTTTGGGATACGACCTAGGAGTCTGAGCATTTAGTCGGTTTTTAGGTTGTCATTCCCGAATGCTTTTATCGGGAATCCAGAGGCTTTGATTTTAAAGGAATTAAAAGTCACTGGATACCCGCTTACTACATGCGGGTATGACAAAACCGACTAAATGCTCAAGCTCCTAGACGGCAGCGATGTTTTTAGCGGTAGCCCCCTCGGATTTATGAGTTCCCGAAAAAAAACTTCATGCTTAAAGTCATGCTAAAGCTCAAGGGGAATACTTTGCCCTGAGCGAAACGTTTTTCCCAAAACGCTTTTTCATTGCGCTTGTGGGGATAAGTTTTGGGGTTGTTCTTAATATGTTAGCCGCAAATTCCCCGGCTTTCAAGCCGGGGATGAAGCGGGATAGTAATAATGATTTTCTACAGATCATATCCAATTCCCCGCTCTTTAGAGCGGGGAAATTGAATTGCTGGTGGAGTTGTGGGTAATTTGACTAATCTCTATTTTTGTGATATACTCTTAAAAGTGGTATAAAAAAGCAATAGGCGGTGTTTAAAATGAAAAAATTATTGTTGCAAATATCGATTTTAGTAATTGGATTATTTATTACGACTTCTTCCTGGGCGCAACCGAAAAGGCAGTCTAATTGGCCCGCAGAGATCCTTACAATAAAGCAGATGGATGGTACTTTTAAATACTATGGGCCAACGTCGGGAGGGATTACAAAAGAATATAAAATGGGAACAATCAGTCCGGAATACGGCGGTAATCCAAGCATGGATACGGGTATGTTGGAGTTGGGTACTGGTCGGTGCAGTTATATTGTTTGTGATCGTGCAGGGATGGGTGAGGTGTCTTTTCAGGTAATATTGAATCCTGAAGCCAAGACCGCAACTTTTATTGATCCGGGCACGGGTAAAGCCTTGGGGGCGAGTGAACTAAATAAAGAACGGGATCAGCATGCAGACTATGATACCGGCTATACCTTTAATACGTTGAACGGCGATGGAAAAATTACCATACATTGTGAATCAGCAGAAATAACTTCGGGGGTGTTTTCAAACTATGCTAATAAGCGGGGGCCGCTACGTGTAGAACGGTTTAATGTTTCTCGTGAAGACAAAAAGGTAATGATCGAGTATGTCGATTTTGCCGGCAACGTGCAAAATCTGGCTGCCAGCCCGACGAAGGAAGATCAGGTTTTGTATAGAGGTCTGGATTCAACGACAATCACCTTGAAAGCAAACGGAGAAGTGGATATTAAAAATTCTTATGGTAATAATAATCCTTATCACTTCAGGGTATTGCCGTCTGGAATCATTGTGGGAGTGCGGGAAGCCGAGAACAGCAGAGGTGTAACAGAGCAGTATGTCAGCGCAGGCTATTTAAAAACGTCAGAGGGGGTCAAGAAATATAACATGGCAACGATTTATTACTCATCCGGCGGAATTTTTGCGGTTGGGTTACTGACGCTGGCACAGGATGAAAATGGGCAGACTACACAAAGTTTTATTGTGCTGGACAAGTCTACAGGCGAGATTCTGTACCTGGCAACGCTCAAGGGTGAACCTAAGATCATCTCTGGTGAGCCGGGGAAAGTATGGGATGTGACAGTCACTTTTATAGACCCTAATACTGGTGAGATTTTAGGGACGAATACACAAAAATCTCTTAAGAAGGATATGAGAACTAATATGTATTATAATATAAATACGTTGGATGGAGGACGTTTTATTATCAATGCCGATGGAGATATGAATTATGAGCTTTCCAGTCCACTGACTATTGATAGGTTCAACTTTTTGCAGCAATCGGAGCAAGACGAAAATTTCATTATCAACTATACGGATTTCCGGGGAAAAGAATATCACTTCGAAGCGGCTAAAAACAGAGAAGGGCAGACATTATATAAGGGCCTGGATGGTGTAACGATTGAGATGTCATCGGGGAGCGCAGTAAACATCGCACAGCGTGATATGAAAGGTTTTGATGATGTTTTATTTACAAGATTTGCACCTACAAAAGTTACAATGGCAAAGATAATGGAGAAGAGAGGAGATAGTGACAGGAAATATTGGGACCCGGGTAGTATTCAAACCCAATCCGGTCCAACACGTTTAGAAAATCTTGCGGTGAGTTATAAGAAAGAAGGAAGTGCAGTAATAAATTATACCGATGCGGCGGGTAGTGTTGTGTATGACGTGAGTCCGACCGGGGCAGAGCAGACATTGTATGCAAAGGGTGATACAAAAATTGTCATGACGGAATCCGGGACGGTGAGGTTCAGCGAGAAGTCTGGGGATAAGAATAATATAGTTAACCATGCATATACATTTACTCCAGCATCTGGAATTGTATTAGAACATACGCAGACCGCGGGAGAAAATCAATATTCAGTACATTTTATCGATCCCGCAACCGGGGGGATTCAATCTACGGCGGTTCTGGATACGAAGAACGAACAAGTAAATTTTGTCAACCCCCAGGCACCGGAAGAAATATTGGGCTCAAAGCCTTTGATTGTAACTACGGATGTTAATGGGAATACGCAATATAAATTCGAGAATATGGGAGGAGAAGGCACAATAGTGGCAACAGTCGCACAAAATGGGAATATACTGGAAGGATCATACCAGGTTGGCGGAGAAGTAGCATCCCTGGAGATAGTGGCCCAACCACCATCAGACAAGACTATGATAGATCGTACTGAGAATAAGAGCATGAAAACGGAGCAAAACACTCAAGTACTTCAGGGACTGGGTAATAATCTACCCCCGGATGTTTCACTCGTGGCGGTTAAAGGAGGAAATTCATCCTTGAAAATCGGGAGTGCCATTAATGCCGATGGTTTTATGAATATTTTTGTCAGCAATGCCGAGGGAAATATAACCGAACAAATGGCCATAAAAGAAGGAAAGATAACCCAAATTAATCCTGAAACCGGACTGGCGATCAGCACTGCGAAGCCGCTCAAGATAGATAATGAGCAGGCGGCAACAATTAATTTGTCTTCAGGTGAAAGCATAAACATATCTTTTAATAGTAACAACAATATTGTTTCAGCGATAATGCTTTTCGATTCCCCGAGCTCTGTCGATCCCCAGAAATCAATGGATATTAAATTTGACCAAAAGAAAATAGGAGAATTTCAAGGGACGGGGAGGAATTATTGAGCGTTGCGGTCCAATTTTTAATATGTTAGCCGCGAATTCCCCGGCTTTCAAGCCGGGGATGAAGCGGGATAGTAATAATGATTTTCTACAGATCATATCCAATTCCCCGCTCTTTAGAGCGGGGAAATTGAATGTTTTTCATGCACAAGATAAGCGTAGAGGCACATTTGCTTTCCGCGTTTTATCTTGTTTAGCTCGCAGCGCCAACCATCCGAATGCTCGGAGTTAAGGAATTAGCCATTGCTTTCTTTTACCCCTCCCCTTAATCCCATCCCGCAAGAGGCTGTGTCGCAACTCTGTTTTTGAGCAATTTCACTAAATTTGCCATTTCGAGGCGCAGCCCTAGACTAAATCATCCCCTGGACTAAACCATCCAGGACAGGCAGGACAGGCCGAGAAATCTCCAAATGTCCTTTTAAATTAAGCGTTTTCGTGGAGATTCCGCACGGAGCCTGTCCTGAGCCGACTTCAAAATGTCGCAATAGACTACCTCTCCGAGTAAGCGTGGAGATCCCTCGCCTGCGGCTCGGGATGACATGCGAAGGATTCGGAATGACAAAGTAACACAAATGCCTCTAAAATACAATTATGACACAGTCTCCAAGGAGCGGGGAATTCATCTTGCATTATCCGCTGCGAACATTGAAAGTAATAAAGTAATAAGGAACGGAGTTAGTTTATTAGTTTAAGGAAAAAAGGAAACGGCAATTTTGTTTAGAACAATTCCTTCTTAAACTAATAAACCAACTCCGCCCCCTACTAAGACCTTGACTTTTAGCGTCAGGTTTGTTATTTCTTAATAAAATCAAGGGTTTTCGGAGGAGGGATGAACCAGCGGATTATCCGGCAGACGGTGCTTATTCTGGTTTTTTGGTTGGGAAGCGTGGCTGCCGGTTTGGCGCTCGATGAGGTAACATACCGGGCTTTAATGGATAAGAATAAAATCAGGCTGGGCGGAAAGATCCAATACATGCTGGAGGTGGATTATCCCGTTGGTTCTCCAGTTCCTAAGATCATACCGCCTCCTTTTACTGAATTTACCATTATCGATACTTATAAAGCGACCAATGAAATGGGCCAGGGCCCGGAGAAATTCCTGAGATTAAAAATAAAGTGGCTGCTGGAGCCGAAGCAGGCCGGCCGTATTCCGATTAGCTCTACCCGGTTAGTGTACCGGGATACCACCTCTAATTTATTGAAAAGCGGCATGACCGGAGTGTTTTTTGTAGAGGTTGAAAAAGAAGCGGGCAAGCCTTCTCCTGCGGTTAACAAATTCTTCCTGTCATTTGAAGGCCGGGCATGGCTTATTTGGGTCGTGCCGGTTGTAATCATCGGCCTCGCCTTCCTGATAAGCTTGGTATTATTGAGGGGTAAGACCAAAACTTCCCGGCCTGCCCGCACGATTGAGTATGAAACGCAAAGATCGCTTGAGCAAACGGTTACGCTTTTAGAGCAGGAAAAGATCGGGGAATATTACACAGCGCTTACCAGGATTTTGCTGGAGTATATTAAGCACAAATTTGGATTGGATGCTTATGTGCTTTCCACCGGTGTCCTATTGGAAAAGCTGTCTTGCTTCCGGATTCCCAGAGAGCATATAACCCGGCTGGGAGATTTCTTCCGGATAGCGGATAAGGTGAAATTCGCCGGCCATATACCGGAAAGTGAAGAAATGTTTCGCGCGCATACCATGGCAAAAGATTTTATCCAAGCCGGACGTGCCGTCAAACTCGGCTAGTTAATATCTGTTGCGGAAGCGTGTTTTCTTAGTTTGTCATTCCGAACGGAGTGAGGAATCTCCTCGAAAACGCCTGGATTATCAGGTCTCTTCGAGATTTCTCGCTGCGCTCGGAATGACAAAACGCGAGAAGTTCGCCAAAACCTTTCTTCCCACAACAGAAACTAAAGAAATCGGAGGAACGAAAACAATGCCTGAAGTCCGCAAACTGGATACAAAAGGAAAGGAACTGAGTGAGACTCTCAATCGTATAATGACGGAATCCCGGAAAGTGCTGGTCGGGCAGCCGGAAATGATCCGGGGGCTAATAATGGGTTTGCTTACCCAGGGACACATTCTAATAGAGGGGGTTCCGGGGCTGGCTAAAACCCTTGCGGTTATGACGCTTTCATCCTGCATGCAAGCCAAATTTTCCCGGATACAATTTACGCCTGATCTGTTGCCTTCTGATATTATTGGTACGAATATTTATAATACCAAGACGGCCGAGTTTTCCATTAGAAAGGGGCCGATTTTTGCCAACATCGTCCTGGCTGATGAAATCAACCGGGCGGCCGCCAAGGTGCAGTCGGCGTTGCTGGAAGCTATGCAGGAGAAGCAGGTCACTATCGGCGGAAAAACCTTTAAATTAGATAAACCGTTTTTAGTGCTGGCTACTCAGAACCCGATTGAATCCGAGGGAACCTACAGCCTGCCGGATGCTCAGATAGACCGCTTTATGTTCAAGATTCGTGTAAGTTATCCCACGGCCGAGGATGAGTTGGAAATCATCAATCGTTTTACGCAGGGGGAGAATCCTGTAGCTGCCGCAGTATGTCAACCCGAAGATATGGTTATGGCCCGCGAAGCCATTAATAATGTTTTTATTGATGAAAAAATCAAACGTTACATCGTGGACCTGGTTTTTGCAACCCGTTATCCCGAACGCTATGGTTTGAAAATCAAGAACCTGATTCAATATGGCGCCAGTCCCCGGGCTTCGCTTTTTTTAACGATTGGTAGCAAGGGCAACGCTTTTTTAGAAGGACGCGGTTACGTTACGCCGGATGATGTTAAGTCGGTAGCTTATGACGTCCTTCGCCACCGCATCCTGGTAAGCTACGAAGCCGAGGCCGAAGAGACCGCCTCGGAGAATATCATAGATGAAATACTCAAGAATGTAAAAGTGCCGTAGTAGGGGCGGGTTCCTGGGAGCCTGAGCATTTAGTGCGTTTTGTCATTCCGGCATGCTTTTAGCCGGAATCCAGTGACTTTTAATTCCTTTAAATCAAAGCCTCTGGATTCCCGATAAGTGCATTCGGGAATGACAACCAAAAAACAGACTAATTGCTCAGGTCCCTACAAAAAACATAATTGCATTATAAGGTTTGTATCGTAAGGGCGGGTTCCAAACCCGCCCTTAGCAGGACGGCGGCAGGGACGGGTTCCCTGCCCGCCCCCAGACGCTTACCCAATGAGGAACTGCCATGCAGCTGAATCTCAAAGAAGTATTAAAGCAAGTTAAAAAAATCGAGATCCTCAATCGTATCCTGGTGGAGAATGTGCTGCGGGGCGCCTACCGCTCGAGTTTTAAAGGACAGGGTATGGAGTTTGCCGATGTCCGGGAGTATGTGGAGGGCGATGACGTTCGTACTATCGACTGGAATGTCACTGCCCGCACCAATGTGCCTCACGTTAAACAGTTCATTGAAGAACGCGAAATGACCGTCTTGTTGTTGCTGGATGCCTCCGCCTCGGTGGATTTTGGGACGATTAACCGCGTAAAACGGCAGTTGGCAGTGGAATTTTGCGCATCCCTGGCCTTTTCCGCGATTAAAAATAATGACCGCGTAGGGCTGGTGATTTTTACCGACCGGATTGAGCACTTTATTCCTCCCAAAAAGGGACGGATGCATATCATGCGGCTGATACGGGATATGATCTACTTTCAGCCCCGCTCCCGGAACACGGACCTGAACTGCGTATTGGAGTTTTTAACCCATTTGGTTAAAAAAAGATGCACGGCGTTTCTAATCTCCGATTTCCTGTCCGGGATTAATTTTGAAGAGAATCTTCGCCGGGCCAACTTCCGGCATGATCTTAACGCCGTGGTATTGACGGACCAACGGGAGCGCGAAATGCCGAATGTCGGCATCCTGGAGCTGCAGGAACCGGAAAGCGGAAAACGCGTGGTGATTGATACCGGAAGCCGACGGGCCCGGGAGCGGTTTAATCATTTTTCCCGGGAGCATCGCAAAAAGCTTATGGACTTGTTTAAACGCTGCCGGGTTGATTCCGTAGACCTGGACACCGCCAAATCGTATGTGGATGCCATAGTGGCATTTTTCCGAAAACGCCTGAGGCGGCGCCGGTGAAATGGCATAATCTTACGCTTTTGTGGGCGGCCTTGCCGGCGCTCGCCATGGCCTGGCTGGTCTGGCGCGGGCGGCGGTGGCGGCGGGGGATTACCTTCAGCCGTTGGGACGCACTGGAAGGCTGCCGGCCGACCCTGGCGGTCCGCCTGCGCTGGCTGCCCGCAGCTTTGCGCTGGCTGGCTGTCAGCCTGTTGATTATTGCGATTATTCGGCCCCAAGTCCTGATGGGGGAGGACGAGGTAAAGCTTAAAGGTATTAATATAATGCTGGTTACGGATTTGTCCGGTTCCATGATAGCCGAGGATTTAAAACCCAGCCGGATTACCGCCGAAAAGAAAGTACTGACGGATTTTGTCCGCCACATCAAGTATGATAATGTGGGCCTCGTGGTCTTCGGGGCCAAGAGTTTCACCCAATCACCCCTCACCATGGATTACGAAATCCTGGCAAATGCCATTGAGGAACTGGATTTAAATACAGTTGATGCCGACGGTACGGCCATCGGCGAGGGTATCTTGACGGCAGTCAACCGTCTTTCCCGGAGTAGTGGCCAGACTAATGTGATTATTCTCGCGACTGATGGCACGAATAATCGCGGTGAAGACCCGCTTAGGGCCGCCGAGATCGCGGCGGCCCGGCAAATACGCATTTACCTGGTGGGTATCGGCGCCCGGGGAGGAGCGCCGATTTATACCACGGATCAATTCGGCATGAAACAACCTTACGTCCGGGACGGTCAAGCCTTGCGCTGGGATGAGCCGCAGGATAAGGTCATGCAGCAGATCGCCGCTAAAACCGGCGGAATTTACTTTCGGGCGGCGGACGAAAAAGCCCTGGATGCCATCTATGCTCAAATCAATCAATTAATTAAGGATGAAAAAAAACGCCGGGATCCCCATTACAAAGAACTCTTTCCCTGGTTTTTAATGGCCGCCTTGGCCGGTTTGTTCCTGGAAGTTTTGCTGCGTACGACCTGGCTGAGGGCCTTGACATGAAAGAATTGACCCTGCTGGCACCGAACATGCTCTGGCTGTTTTTGCTGGTGCCGGTTTTTGTCATGCTGCAGTGGAGGGAAAACCGGCAGCGTCTCCGGAGCCGGGAGCGTTTCAGCGACCCCGGACTTTTCAAGGGTTTAAATCCGGGCTGGGGGCAAAGCAATTTAAGAACCGGGATGGCACTGGGAGCATATTTAACCGCCGTGGGATTTCTCATCCTGGGACTATGCCGTCCGGCGGGAAATCCCCGCTGGGAGGAAGAAACTTTAGTCCGCCAGGGAGTGGATATCATGCTGTTGGTCGATCTCTCTGCTTCCATGAAAGCCACGGATATAAAGCCGAATCGCATGCAGGCCGTCAAGACGGCGGTTAAGCATTTTATCGACAAGTTGAGCAATGACCGGGTGGGATTAACCATATTCGCCGGCTCGGTATCTTTGCAATCGCCCCTGACGATGGATTACGGTACTGTCAAGATGATGGTGGACATTATTAATACCGATTTTTTGCCCAAGGATGGTACGGCGCTCGGTAGTGCGATTGATTTTGCGCTGAAAAAGATCAATGAGCATAAGCGAAAAAACACGGTCATGATCCTGCTGACCGACGGTGAAAACACCTGCGGCCAATCACCCCAAGACGCTGCAGCCAGAGCCCAACAGGCCGGTACCCGGATATTTACTATCGGCGTAGGCACACCCGAGGGCGCCATGATACCGGAAGGCGTGGATAACCGGAGAAATCCCGTATATAAAAGGCATAAAGGCGGGCCGGTTATTACCCGGCTGGATGTCGGACTGCTGCAGGAAATAGCCGCCCAAACCAAAGGGAGATATTATGCGGCGGAGACTTATCAGGCCTTACTGAATGCCTATAGCGATATCAGCTGCTTAACCAAGACTGAACATACGGAAAAATCGAAAAAAATGAAATATCAGGAATATTATGCCGGGGTGATATTATTATCTTTGTTATTGCTTTTAACCGCTATTGGTCTGGAGCAAAAATGGATATGGGATGGAATAAAGAGGAATTGAATAACTTGAAATGAAAAAAATGTGGCAATTTACTCTTTGTTTGCAAATTATTATTTTCGGGGTTAGTTTAACCGGATGCGCTCAACGCCAATTTTCCCTGGGAAACCAGGCCATGAGGGATTTTGACTACCAAGAGGCTATAACCCAGTATGATAGAACTCTCAAAGCTGATTCTTCCATGTATGAAGCTCATTATAATATGGGGAATGCGCTTATGCGTCTGCGCCAATATAAACAGGCGGTTACAGCTTATGAGAGGGCTCTGAAACTTAAACCGGATGACAAGGATGTTAAGCATAACCTGGAAATTGCCCGCAAGCAGTTGAAAAAAAACCAATCCGGCGGTGGCGGCGGCGGTCAAGGCCAGCCGCAAGGCCAGCCGCAGGGCCAGCCGCAAGGCCAGCCGCAGGGCCAGCCGCAAGGCCAGCCGCAAGGTCAGCCGCAGGGTCAGCCGCAGGGTCAGCCGCAAGGTCAGCCGCAAGGCCAGCCGCAAGGTCAGCCGCAAGGTCAGCCGCAAGGCCAGCCGCAAGGCCAGCCGCAAGGCCAGCCGGAGGGCCAGCCGCAAGGCCAGCCGGAGGGCCAGCCGCAAGGCCAGCCGCAAGGGGGAGACAGACCGCAGATGAAGAAACCACCCCCATTGCCGCAAGAAATGCAGGATAAGTTAGACCAGGCAGAAAAGGAAGACCGTAACCAACAGCGGCAGAAACAGCAAAGAAGAAAACAAGACGATAAAAGCGAATTCAATGATTCCTGGCGCCAGGAGGAAAAAAATTGGTGAGCAAATCGCTTTCGGTTTTAGGCATTGATCCTGGGTATGGGCGTTGTGGATGGGGATTGATAGAGGTTGAGCATAACCGTCTTGCCAGCCGCGGTTATGGCGTGATTGAAACATCCAGCCGGGAATCATTTCCCCGAAGGCTCTTTTTCCTTCATGAACAAATAAAGAAAATAATCCGGCAATACGCGCCGGATGAATCCGCGGTTGAAGAATTGTTTTTTTCGCGGAATGTTAAGACCGCGGTTGATGTGGGTCAAGCCCGGGGCGTAGTAATATTAACTTGTGCGCAGGCTGAAATCGAGATAGCAGAATACAAACCGGTCGAGATAAAGATGGCCGTAACCGGATATGGCGCAGCTCCCAAGAAGCAGATTCAGAGTATGGTTAAAATGCTGTTGGGATTAAAAAACGTTCCGCGCCTGGATGACGCGGCCGATGCTTTGGCAGTGGCTATTTGCCATGCGCACTCCCGGGTGACGCGAAAGTTGGCATTGCAATGATACTCATTTCCTGATAGGATTTTTTATTATGATAGCTTTTTTAAAGGGTCTATTGGATTCCAGACGGGAAGACAGCTGTATAGTGGATGTTAACGGTGTGGGATACGAGGTCAGCATGCCGGCTTCGGACCTGGATCGCCTGCCGCCGGCCGGGGAACCGGTTACCATTTATACCTGGCACCTGCAGCGGGAAGACGGAGCAGTGCTTTTCGGATTCTTGAATTCCGGAGATCGCAGGCTTTTTAAAGTGCTGCTGGGTGTAACCGGTATAGGACCGAAAGTGGCCCTGGCGGTTCTTTCCGGTCTTTCCCAATCCCAGCTTGAGCAGGCCGTGCTGCAACAGGACGTGAATGCGCTTTCCCGTCTCCCGGGTATCGGGCGAAAGACCGCGGAGCGGCTGTTATGGGAATTAAAAGATAAGTTGAAAATTTCGCAATGGGAATCGCCCCACATAACCGGGCACGAACGGGAAGATTACAGCGAAGCCCTGGAAGCCTTGATCGCCCTGGGCTACCCGGCAGTGGCGGCCCGGGGGGCTCTGCAGAAAGTGGTGGATCAGGAACTGCCTCCCCGGGAGGAGGGTAAAGACCGGGTGGCGGAATTAGTGCGGCTGGGATTAAAGCATTGCTAGGAGAAAATAATTTGGCGGATTCGAAAAACAAATCAGGCCAGGATCGTCTGGTAACTAATCAATCATCGGGCCGGGAGCGGGTAAGGGAGATTTCGATCAGGCCCTCCTGCCTGGATGATTTTGTAGGCCAGGCTAAGGTTGTATCCGCCCTGAAAGTATTTATCCAGGCCGCCCGGAAACGCCAAGAGTCGCTGGATCACGTGCTTTTTTTAGGGCCTCCCGGATTGGGTAAAACCACCCTGGCTATGATTATGGCTCATGAAATGGACGTGCATATCAAAATTACGTCCGGGCCGGCTATTGAAAGACCCGGTGATCTGGCCGCTATTCTCACTAATCTCCAACCGAATGATATTTTATTTATCGATGAAATCCACCGGTTGAACCGGTCGGTGGAGGAAATTATGTATCCGGCGCTGGAAGATTTCGCCCTGGACATCGTGATCGGCAAAGGTCCGAGTGCGCGCTCCATCAGGCTGGATCTGCCGGCTTTCACCCTGATCGGCGCGACCACGCGGGCCGGACTGATTACCAGCCCCTTGCGCGACCGCTTCGGAGTTTCCCACCGGCTGGATTTTTATTCCGCCGAGGAATTGCAGACCATTGTAACCCGTTCCGCGCGTCTGCTGGATTTAAATACGGAGACTGCGGGCGTCTTTGAAATCGCGCGTCGCTCACGGGGAACTCCCCGGATTGCCAACCGTTTATTGAAACGCGTACGCGATTATATCCAAGTTCAGGGGGAGTTGGTGCTGGATAAATCCCGGGCGGCCCGGGCTCTGGACCTGATGGAAATTGATTCCCAGGGATTGGATGTAATGGACCGGCGCCTCTTGACCGTTATAATTGATAATTTTAACGGCGGGCCGGTGGGCATAGAGACTTTAGCCGTGGCGCTGGGAGAGGAAACCGGCACCTTGGAAGATGTCTATGAGCCTTTTTTAATTCAAATCGGTTATTTGCAGCGTACGCCCTCCGGCCGGCGGGTTACTGGCGCGGCCCTTAAGCATTTGGGACGGCCAATACTTCAGGAGCAGCAAGAAAAATTACTATGACCGCTAAAATGAAAAAAAAACCGCGTATCCGGCTGGCCGGAGTGATTACCCGGGGCAACAGCATACTGCTGTTAAAACATCAACGGGCCGGGCGTGAATATTATGTACTGCCGGGCGGCGGGCTGGAATGGGGAGAAAGCTGCGCGGCCGGGTTAGCCCGCGAGTTCAGAGAGGAACTGGAGCTTGAGATTGCAGTGGGACAATTGCTCATAGCCAGCGAGTCGATAGAACCTCAAGGCTGCCGGCATATTCTGGACCTGACTTTTCGGGCGCGGATAATTGGTGGGAAATTGAAACTCAATCCGGACCGGCGGATCAAGGGCGCGGACTGGATTTCCCGCGAGAGGTTAATGAGCCTGGAATTTTATCCCCAAATCCGGAAAGAGTTGTTCAAAACGTGGAAACATAGGTTCAAGCCGGGAATTACAGTAATGCCGACTGCCTGGAATTAAAGGTGGGAGGGTGAGCAACTAGGAGCCTGAGCATTTAGTCGGTTTTTTAGGTTGTCATTCCCGAATGCTCGTATCGGGAATCCAGAAAAGCATTATTTTATAAGCATTGAAAAATCCTGGATTCCGGCTTTAAGCATGCCGGAATGACAAAACACACTAAATGCTCAAGCTCCTAGTCTGTTTTTTTATGTTGTCATTCCCGAATGTTCTTATCCCTGGACTAAACCATCCAGGACCGGCGGGAATCCAGCGGCCTTAATTTTAAAGGAATTAAAAGTCACTGGATACCCGCTTACTACATGCGGGTATGACAAAAAAATGCAAGGAGTTGGTAAAATATCATGTATCTGGCAAATTGGCTCACCATGCTGCGCATTGTGCTTATACCGTTTTTTGTCAGCGCGCTTATTTACCAGCGCCTGGATTGGGCCCTGGTATATTTTCTATTGGCGGCGGTTACAGATGTCCTGGACGGGTTTGTAGCCCGCCGTACCCAGGTTACCGCCCTGGGCAGTTTCCTGGATCCCATGGCGGATAAGTTGCTGCTGGTTTCGGCCTTTATCCTTTTACCCACGCTTAATGGTATCCCGGTCTGGGTTGCGGTGGTAGTAGTCTCGCGCGATGTAATTATCACCCTGGGCTGCCTGATTATTTACCTGACATGGGGTTCGCTCAAGACCGGGGTGCGCTCCCTGGGCAAACTCGCTACTTTTATCCAGTCAATTTGCGTGGCCGGAGTTCTTCTGGGAGAGCTGATGGGTGGTTTTGGAACTGTAATGCTTTATTTTGCTTATTTAGTCGCGGCTATCACCGTAGCTGCCGGCATAGATTACATTATAATCGGGATCCGGCAAGCCAATGAATTATCCGCACCGAGCCGGGAATAAATATGCGGATTCAAGGCCAAGATTATCGTACTATTTGGGAGAAGGCCGGAAGCCCGGGTTTAGTGCAAATCATTGATCAAAGCCGGCTGCCGCATGAATTTATTATTGAAGATTTAACCACGGTCAGGGATTTTACCCGCGCCATCCAGGAAATGCATGTCAGGGGAGCAATCCTGATCGGAGTGGCCGCGGGTTATGGCATGTATATAGCGGCTCGGGAAGCGGCCAAGACGAATTATTTCAACGATTATATCCGGAAGGCCGGAGAAGCATTGAAGTCCACCCGGCCGACTGCGGTTAATTTAGCCTGGGCTATAGAAAAGCAGATCAAGATTATCCAAACCGGAAAAACCCCTGATGATAAAATTCTCCTGGCCGGGGAGAAGGCCCGGGCTATTGCGAGCGGGGAAGAATCGGCCTGCCAAAAAATCGGCGGGCACGGATTGCGACTGATCCAGGAGTGTGGCCGGGCCAAAAAGGGAAAAGCCATAAATATCCTGACCCATTGCAATGCCGGGTGGCTGGCCTGCGTAGATTACGGGACCGCCACGGCCCCGATTTACGAGGCCTTTAACCAGGGCCTCAAACTGCATGTTTGGGTCGACGAGACCCGGCCCTGGAATCAGGGGGCGCGGCTGACGGCCTGGGAATTGGGACAACACGGAGTTCCTCACACGGTTATTGCGGATAATGCGGGCGGTCATCTGATGCAGCATGGCATGGTTGACATGGTTATTGTGGGGAGCGACCGGACCACGCGGCGCGGAGATGTCGCGAATAAGATCGGGACATATCTCAAAGCCCTGGCAGCCAGGGACAACAATGTTCCTTTTTATGCGGCCCTGCCCTCATCCAGTTTTGACTGGCAATTAAACGACGGACTAAAGGAAATTCCCATAGAGGAAAGAGCCGGCGAGGAAGTCAAATATATCTCCGGACAATGCGAGGGCAAGATCAAGCGTGTGCTTTTAACGCCCCCGGACAGTCCGGCTGCAAATTATGCCTTTGATGTAACCCCCGCCCGTTTGATTACCGGATTGATTACGGAACGGGGAGTCTGCGAGGCCAGCGAGGCCGGCATCGCCGGCCTTTACCCTGGACACTAGACCATAAATGACTGAACAGGGGTATATTAAATTCCAATGCCGCTGGATCAAGGCCGCGTCTTTGCCCTATTTATATTTAAAAGAACTGAATTATTGGAGAAAAAAACTGTATGCCCTGGGGCTGATAGGCGCGGATAAGAACAAGATCGGGTTCGGAAACCTGAGTATTCGTTTTAAACCAACCAATCAATTCATAATAACCGGTACCCGGACCGGCTATCTTAAGAAGTTATCCTCCCAACACTATGTAAAAGTCACTGCTTATGATTGGCAAGAAAACCGTTTGACCTGCCGAGGCCCGGTTAAAGCCTCATCCGAATCCCTGAGCCATGGCGTGATTTACAAGAGCGATTCTACGGTACAGGCTGTAATTCATATCCATCATCTTAAATTGTGGAAGAAGCTCATACATGATTTGCCGGCCACCTCCCGGAAAGCCGAATACGGAACCCCGGCCATGGCCGAAGAGATTATGAAATTGTCCGCCCGGAAACTGGTCAGAAAAAAGAAAATATTTGCCATGGCCGGGCATGAGGGAGGCATAATCTCCTTTGGCAGCAATATATCCGAGGCCGGGGAGGTTATTTTGAAGGGGTTGGAAATGAAATTGTAGGGGCAGGACCAGGGGGTTGCCCCTACATGTTATAAATTCAAGACCGGCGGCCTGCCCGGAAGAATCCGGAAAAAAGGCCCCCCACAATGCCATTGACAGCTTATGGCAACTTTGCTAAACTCACTTTTTAAATTCAAAAAAAAGGTAGTATTCCAAGGGTTTTTAAGCGGGGAGTTGTAGTGGGGCCGGAAATTTTTCTTAATATTTTACTATTTGCTCCGGGGTTTTTGCTGGGGATTGTTTTTCACGAAGTCGCGCATGCCTGGACAGCGGATAAGCTGGGAGATCCGACCGCGCGCATGCTGGGGCGGCTTTCCTTGAATCCCATGCGCCATATAGATATGTGGGGAACAGTACTGCTGCCGTTTATGATGCTTTTTATGTCCCGGGGCTCCATGATTTTTGGATATGCCAAGCCGGTCCCGGTGACAGGGGATAATTTCCGGCGGCCTAAACGAGATCATCTCATAGTATCCCTGGCCGGCCCGGCGGCTAATATATTGCTCTCCATGGCGATTCTGCTACTGGCTTGGGTCATGCGCTACCTCGGTTTTCTGGACAACCCCGGTCTGCGTCAGGTTCTTTATGCGGGCTTGAATATTAATATTATTTTAGCCGCATTTAATCTTCTGCCCCTGCCGCCCCTGGACGGTTCCGAGATTTTAACGGCGCTTTTGCCCGGTCCCTGGGCTTACCGGTTTCAACGGCTGGCGCCTTATACTTTTATAATCCTCATAGGGCTATTCATGACAGGGTTGATTAAAATTTTTATGATTCCAATTTCTATGTTTATTCAACTATTGCTGGCCCCGTTCGGAAATCCTTTTTATCCGGGGTAGAGGACAATCCGGGAGAGAAACACCATGGCAGAAAATGAAAAAGTGATATTAAGCGGTATGCGTCCTACCGGACGGTTGCATTTGGGCCATTTCGAAGGGGCCTTGAAAAATTACTTGCAGCTCCAGGCCGAAGGGGTGCGCTGCTATTTTATGATAGCGGATTTTCACGCCCTTAGTTCAGAGTATAAAACTCCCGGGGTCGTTAAGGAGAATACCCGTGAACTGCTGCTGGATTGGCTGGCCGTCGGTATTTCCGAAGAACATGCCGCAATTTTTGTCCAATCGGATGTGATGGAACACTTCGAGCTTTTTACGGTGCTGGCCATGATAACGCCTCTGGCATGGGCGGAACGCTGCCCGACCTACAAGGAGCAGCAGCAGGAGCTGCCGGACCGTGATCTTAGCACCTATGGTTTTTTGGGATACCCCATACTGCAAGCGGCGGATATTCTTTTATACCGGGCCACGCACGTTCCCGTGGGCCAGGATCAACTCCCGCACCTGGAGATGACCAGGGAGATTGCGAGGCGGTTCAACCATTTTTATGGGCCGGCGCTGTTCGAACCTCAATCCCTGCTGACCGAAAGGCCGAAAGTGCCCGGGATTGACGGGCGTAAGATGAGCAAGAGTTATGGCAATACGATTATGCTCTCGGATGAGGACAAAGCAATTGAGCGCAAGATCATGCAGATGTATACTGACCCCAAAAAAACCCACGCGGGTACGCCGGGGAATCCGGATAATTGCGTAGTCCTGGCGTTTTGTAGAATTTATGCTCCCTCGGAGATACCGGTGATTGAATCCGAGTGCCGGGCCGGTGAACGGGGATGTGTGAATTGCAAGCGCGGACTGATACCGGTCTTGCAGAGTGTTATCCAGCCGATTAGAAACCAACGCGAGCGTTGGGCCCAGCAGCCGGAAACGCTCGCAGCGATTTTAAAGAACGGGGCGATAATTGCCCGGGAGCGGGCCCGGGAGACCATGCAACTGGTCCGGCGGGCCATGCAATGGCGGAACGAAATAAGCGGTGAAAAAGACCGAAGAGAGATAGACAAAATAGTTCGTGACGTCAGCGAATATTAGTGTAGTGTCTCGTAAATAAGGGTACATTCGTCACCCCGGCATGTTTTTAGCCGGGGTCTAGGAGCCTGTCGGACTTAGGCACAAAAGTGAATTTTGAGCACTCTTCCCCCTTTGAAAAAGGGGGATTGAGGGGGATTTTGCATATGAAAGCGGGCGTTTTATTGATTAAATCCCCCTGCCCCCTTTACAAAAGGGGGAGAATGACTTAAGTCAGACAGGCTCCTAGAAAAACATTATTTTTACGGATAAATTCCCTGGGTTCCGGCTAAAATCATGCCGGAATGACGATAGAAGCATAAAATCAAATGTACCCATATTTTGAAACACAATACCAGCTATATCGATGGAAGGAAAGGCGGATCATGACCTACCGGCTTAACCTGGATGTTTTCGAAGGACCTTTTGAACTGCTGCTGTATCTCATAAAAAAAAACGAGATTGATATTTATGATATACCGATTTCCCAACTGCTGGAGGAATTTCTGGCATATGTGGAATTAATTAAGGAACTCGATCTGGATATTGCCGGTGATTTCATTCTGATGGCCGCCAACCTTATGCATATCAAATCGCGCATGCTCCTGCCCCGGGAGTCCCTGGACCTGGAAGCAGGCGAGGAAGCAGATCCCCGGGTGGATCTGGTACGTCGTCTGCTGGAACACAAGCGGTATAAAGAAGTCGCCGGCGCGTTGGATAAGCATGAACTTCACGCGCGCCAATTATTTTGGCGGCAGGCGGTTAAACCGGACGAGGATGATCTGCGGGAAACCACCGAAGGACCAATGGCCCCGCAATTTCAGGAAGTTAATCTTTTTGATCTGCTATCGGCTTTTAAACGGGTGCTGGTCTATGCCAAGCCGGAAACGCTCGGGGAAATCAATCCGGATGAGATAAAAACCAGCCAGAAAATCAACGAGATTCTGGATGCTCTGGAAGAAAACTCGGTTCTGGATTTCACCGGGCTGCTGCTGAGCCAGGGGAGCAGGCTGGCCATGGTTACGATTTTTCTGGCCGTCCTGGAATTGGTCAGGCTGGGAGCGGCCGTCATCCGGCAGGATAAATCTTTTGACCGTATTATGATACAACGCATAGATGAATTCACAGCCCCGGCCCGCGCGGCCACGATCGGAACGGAGGAATAACCATGGAATCAAAAGAAATTAAGGCGGTTATTGAGTGTTTGTTGTTCATTTCGGACAAACCGCTTTCGCTGGGCAGTCTGCATAGTCTTTTCGAACGTGTGGACCGGCGGACTTTGCTGGTCTGTCTGGATGAATTAAAAGCCGAGTATGATCTGCAGGGGAGAGCCTTTCAGTTGGTGGAGATCGCCGAAGGATACCAGCTTTCCACGCGGGTGCAGTATGCGCCCTGGATCAGAAAGATGTATAAAAACCGTGCCAGCAGCAAGCTTTCCCGGGCCGCCCTGGAAACGCTGGCCATTATCGCCTACCGTCAGCCGGTCACTAAGGCGGAGATCGAGGACATCCGGGGTGTTTCCGCCGATGGGGTAGTGAATGCACTGACGGAGCGAAAGCTCGTCCGCATAGTAGGACGCAAGGAAGTTGTGGGGCGTCCCCTGCTTTTTGGCACCACCAAGGAGTTTTTGCATTTTTTCGGGCTGAAGGATTTAACCGATATGCCGGAGTTGAAAGAACTTCAGGAAATATTAGAGATGGATGAAGCGGGCGAGTCCTGGGATCTTAACCCGCAGGGTGAATTAATTGCCAAGGGCCGGAGCAGCGAGGAAGCCGAGCCAGTGGCTGCGAATGAAGAGGGTGAAAAAGAAGGCAGCGAGGAAGCCGAGCCAGTGGCCGCAAGCGAAGAGGATGAAAAAGACGGCAGCGAGGAAGCTGAGCCAATGGCCGCAAGCGAAGAGGATGAAAAAGACGGCAGCGAGGAAGCCGAGCCAGTGGCCGCAAGCCAAGAGAGTGAAAAAGCCGGCGGCCCGGCATGAGTGAGTCCCAGGAGCCGAATGTCCGGTTGAATCGTTTTCTGGCGGAAACCGGGACTTGTTCCCGGCGGGACGCTGACCAGTTGATATTTGCCGGGAGGGTAACGGTTAACGGAAAGATCATAGAATCTCCTGCTTTGCGGATAGATTCGGAACATGATGCGGTTAAAGTCGAGGGGCGTCGGGTATGGGCCCAACCCCTGGTTTATGTGCTGATGAATAAGCCGGAGGGCGTAGTTTCTACGGTGGAAGATCCCCAGCGGCGCACTACGGTCACGGATTTGCTCCGGGGAGTGCGGGCCCGGGTTTATCCGGTGGGGCGTTTGGATTATAATACTTCCGGCGCGATCTTACTGACCAATGACGGTGAGTTGGCGCAGCGCCTGGCTCATCCCCGCTATGAATTCCCCAAGACTTATCATGCCAAGGTCAATGATATACCTTCGCACGAGGATTTGGTGAAAATGGCCGCCGGTGTTAGAATCCCGGATAAAGCCCAGCGCTATACCCGGACCCGGCCGGCGAAAGTACGTCTGGTCAAAAGTATGAAAAAATACGCGGTGGTGGAAATTATTCTACAGGAGGGACGGCAGCACCAGGTCCGCAAGATGTGCGCCGCCATCCATCATCCGGTTGCGGCCTTGATGCGGGTAAAGTTCGGATTCTTATCCGTGGCCGGTTTGCCTTCCGGAGGTTGGCGGTATTTAACCCGAAACGAAATCGAAAGATTGAAGAAAGGGGCGCAGATCCATGAGTCTCGACAAAGCTCGTCAAGCGGTAGATAAAATTGACGAGAAAATCGTAGAATTGCTCAACCGCCGGGCTCGCCGGGTGCTTGAGATATCCCGGCAGAAGGAGCGGGCCAAGATGCCGGTTTTTGCTCCGGACCGCGAGAGCCAATTGCTGGCCCGGCTTAAAACCTTGCACCGCGACGGGCCTTTTCCCTTGGCGGCCCTGCGTGCGATATACCGGGAGATCATATCCGCCTCGATCTCGCTGCAGGCTGGTTTGAAAATCGCCTATTTCGGTCCGGAAGGAACTTTTACGCACCAGGCGGCCAAGGAGCAATTCGGAGCTATGGCACAGTACCTGCCCGTAAGCGGCATTGCGGATGTTTTTCGCGAGGTTGAGCGCAGGCGGGCGGATTACGGCGTCGTGCCGGTAGAGAATTCCACCGAGGGGATGGTTAACCATACCCTGGATATGTTCGCCGACAGCGCGCTTAAAATTTGTTCCGAGGTATCTTTGCAGGTGAAAGAAAATCTGCTTTCGCGTGAAAGCGAGATGGCAGCCGTAAAAAAAGTTTATTCCCATCCTCAGCCCCTGGCGCAGTGCCGCTTATGGCTGGACGGCAATCTGCCCGAGGTTGAAAGAGTGGAAGTGTCTTCTACGGCAAAGGCGGCCCAGATGGCTTTCCGGAACCCGGGAACCGCGGCGATTGCTTCGCGCCTGGCCGGACAGATTCACGGTTTGCAAATTCTGGCCCCCGGCATCGAGGATGCCAGCGATAATGTAACCAGGTTTCTGGTGCTGGGGCGGCATATGCCCGGGCCTACCGGGCGGGATAAAACCTCCATCATGCTGGCTATTCGGGACAGTGTGGGCGCGCTGCATAAAATCCTTAAGCCTTTTTCCCAACACCGAATTAACCTGTCGAGTATAGAATCCCGGCCTTCCCGGGAGCGGGCCTGGAATTATCTTTTTTTTATTGACTGCTATGGCCATGTCACTGATCAGAAGATGAAACGCACGCTGGCCGCGCTCAAGCCGTTAACCAGTAATTTGAAAGTACTGGGGTCTTATCCCCGGAGTGAGGAAAAATGAAGCGGGGACGGCTAAAGGTCCGGGCGTGTGTCCGGGACATCCAGCCTTACCAGCCCGGGAAGCCGGTGGAGGAAGTGGAGCGGGAACTGGGAATCCGGGGAGCCGTAAAACTGGCCAGCAATGAAAATTCCCGGGGGCCCGCTCCCCGGGTCATTCAGGCCTTAAAGCAGGCCGCCGCTTCAGCCGGAGTTTATCCGGACGCCGGATGCTACTATCTCCGGCAGGCCCTGGGGCAGCACCTCAAACTCAGGGCGGAAGAAATTATTATCGGGAACGGATCCAATGAGCTCCTGGTGCTTTTAGGTTTGGCTTTGCTCGAGCCGGGAGACGAGGTCTTAACCTCGCAGATGAGCTTTGTAGTATATTACTCCGTGCCCCGGCTGATGAACGCCAAATTAATAGCTGTGCCGATGCGGAAGTATCAATTCGATCTGGAGGCCATAGCCCGGGCCATTACGCGCAAAACCAGGATTATTTTTATTGCCAATCCCAATAATCCCACGGGTACGACAGTAGCGCCTGCCGCATTACGAAAATTTATTGAAAAAGTTCCGCAAGCATGTTTAGTGGTGTTGGATGAAGCATACTATGAATACGCGGATTCCCGGATTATGGGCCAAAGCCTGGACCTGGTCCGCGAGCGGGAAAACATAGTGGTGCTTAGGACTTTTTCCAAAGCCTATGGCCTGGCCGGACTGCGTATCGGATACGGCGCGGCGCCGAGAATTATAGTTGACGCGATTGAACGGGTACGGGAGCCTTTTAATGTAAATTATTTGGCCCAGGTAGGGGCCAAGGCCGCTTTAGAAGCAAGCGGGCATATGCGCCGGAGCGTGGAACTGGCGCGTTCCGAGCGGTCACGCATGGGAGAAACCTTGGCGGGCATGGGATTCAAGACCGTGCCTTCACAGACTAATTTCATATTTGCGCAAGCGCCCATCCGGGACAGCCAAAAATTCAGCCGGGACTTGATGCGAAAAGGAATTATAATCCGGCCCTTTGCCGGCTCCCACGTGCGGATTACCATGGGAACCCGGGTTCAAAATAACCAGATGATCAGGGCGGTTAAGCAGGTGTTGGGGAGTTGTAAAAAGTGATTGGATGCTTTTTGACAAACTGTTATATTCAAACTGCTGTAAAATCCCCCTAAATCCCCCTTTTTCAAAGGGGGACTTTCAGAACCCCCCTTTTCCCTGGACAAAACCATCCAGGACTGGCAAAAAGGGGGGTAAGGGGGGATTTTATAAATTTGCAAAAGTTGAGACACTCAGGCATTTACTTTCAGGAGGACTAGAACTATGGTTATTGTAATGCGCAAGGACGCTACGCAGGTACAGATCAATCATCTCATGGAAAAGCTGAAAGAGAAAGGATTAAACACGCATGTTTCCCAGGGAACCGAACGAACTATTGTGGGCGCCATCGGGGACGAGCGGATATTGCAGAGCATGCCCCTGGATGCTTTTCCCGGGGTGGAACAGTCCATGCCGATTCTTCCGCCGTTTAAGCTGGTCTCCCGGGATTTCAAGGCGGAACCGACCGTGGTGGAGGTTGGCGGAGTCAAGATCGGCAATGGCCATTTCGGATTGATTGCCGGGCCTTGTTCCGTGGAAAACTGGGAAACCCTGATTCAGACCGCCCGGCTGGTAAAAGCCTCAGGCGCCAACCTGCTGCGCGGCGGCGCGTTTAAGCCCCGTACCAGTCCCTATGCTTTTCAGGGCCTGGGCGAGGAAGGGCTTAAGCTTTTGGTCCGGGCGCGTGAAGAAACCGGATTACCAATAGTGACCGAGGTTATGAACGTAAACCAGGTTGATCTGGTTGCCAATTATGCGGATATGCTCCAGATCGGCGCCCGGAATATGCAAAATTTTGATCTGCTCAAAGCGGTCGGGGATATGAAAAAACCCGTGCTTTTAAAACGCGGCCTTTCCGCCACGATTAAGGAGTGGCTAATGTCGGCTGAGTATATCTGTTCCCGGGGTAATTACAACGTAATACTCTGCGAGCGCGGTATTCGGACCTTTGAGACCTACACCCGCAATACGCTGGATCTGGCAGCCGTGCCGTCGGTAAAGGAAATCTCCCATCTGCCGGTAGTAGTTGATCCGTCCCACGCTACGGGCCGTCGCAGCCTGGTGGCTATCATGTCCCGGGCCGCGCTGGCCGCCGGAGCGGATGGACTCTCCATTGAGGTTCATCCCCGGCCTGAGGAAGCCTTGTCCGATGGAGATCAGTCTCTGCTGCCCGAAGAATTCACCCGTCTGGTTGAGATGCTCAAACCCCTGGCCCCGCTCTGCGGACAATCATGGTAGGGATCCCGGGGGGAAGAAAATGCTGTTTTCCAAGGCCGTGATTGCGGGCGTGGGTTTAATGGGAGGCTCGCTGGGTTTGGCCATGAAAAAACAGGGACTGGCCCGGGAGGTAGTGGGCCTGGTACGGCGCCGTACGACTATTCGTGAGGCCAAGGGCCGAGGCTGCATAGACTCGGGAACGCTTTCCATTCCCCGGGCGGTCCGGGATGCCGACCTGGTAGTATTGGGCGGACCGGTCCGCAGTACTATTCCGCTGCTTAAAGCCATGCTGCCCCATCTGCATGCCGGTTGCCTGGTTACGGACCTGGGCAGCACCAAGGTTAAGTTGCTGGGACAGGTAGCCGGCATACTGCCGCCCAAACCAGGGTTTGATTTTATCAGTTCCCACCCCATGGCCGGCTCGGAAAAAGCCGGGGTCCAGGCTGTGCGCCAGGATTTGTACCAGGGATCGCTTTGCATGCTTATCAAGACGCCCGGGGTGAATCCGGAAGCTATTGCCCGCCTTAAAGCCTTCTGGAAGTCGGTAGGATGCCGGGAAATAAGATACATAACTCCAAAAGAGCATGACCGCTGGACTGCCGCGGTTTCGCATTTGCCGCATGCCGCAGCTGTAGTTCTGGTAAATTTAATCGCGGATTTGGCGGCCCGCGATGCCGGCCTTCCGGAAATCGCATCCACCGGGTTCTTGGATACTACCCGAATTGCCGGGGGATTACCTGCTATGTGGCAGGATATTTTAATGGATAATAATGAAGAGATCTGTACTCTGCTGGCCCGTTTTAATCGGAAATTGAGCTGTTTGGAAGGATTTTTAAGAAACCGGGAGGGGAAATTTCTGCGCCGGGAATTGGAACGGGCTTATGCTTTTCGCCAGGGTATGGAGGGAAAAAGGGATGGACGTAAAAAGGATTAACCCCGCCAGCCGGATCAAGTGCAACATACCTATCCCGGGAGATAAATCCATTTCCCACCGGGCCGCGATCCTGGGCCTGCTGGCCGAGGGAGAGACTCGGATTACTAACTTTTTAAAGGCTGAGGATTGCCTGAATACCTTGGCGGCCTGCCAACAATTAGGCGCCACAGTGGATTGGCGGAATGAAGAGCTGATCATTCAAGGCTGCGGTCTGAATGGACTGAAACCGCCCCAGAGCGTGATTGATTGCGGGAATTCCGGAACCGCCGTACGCCTGCTCTCCGGCGTGCTGGCAGGACAGCCGTTTGAGTCGGTTATTACCGGTGATGAACAGATTCGGCGCCGTCCCATGCAGCGGATTATAGATCCCCTGACCCGGATGGGCGCGCGGATTGAGAGCGAACCGGGCGGATTGTGCCCTCTGCGTATCCGCGGGGGAAAGCTAAAAGCCATTGATTATGTTTCGCCCGTAGCCAGTGCGCAGGTTAAGTCCTGCATAATCCTGGCCGGGCTGTTCACGCAGGGTAAAACCAGTGTATCCTTGCCGGGTGGTTCCCGGGATCATACCGAGCGTCTATTGAGGTTTTTCGGCGTGGCCTTAGCCAGTGGAACAGCGCTTAGTTCCGGCTCCGGCCCGGGACAGTTGCCGAATGAAAAAATATTAGTAGACGGAAAGCCAAAATTAGACGGCCGGAAAATAAACATACCATCTGATATCTCTTCAGCCTCATTTTTTATGACTGCGGCCGCCCTCCTGCCGGGAGCAGAACTTAGGCTTAAGCGTATCGGTGTAAATCCCGGCCGTTCCGGAGTTATCCGGGTACTGAATGATATGGGCGCAGAAGTAGTAATGGAAAACCCGAGGCAGGAGGCCGGGGAACCGGTTGCTGATTTAACCATTAAGGGAAAAGGATTTTTGAAGAGCGCCCGGATTTTCGGTCCCCTGGTTCCCGATCTGATAGATGAAATTCCTATCCTCGCAGTAGCCGCGGCGGCGGCTGAAGGTAAAACCATAATTTCGAACGCCGCTGAATTACGCGTGAAAGAAACTGACCGGATCAGTGTGCTGGCAACGGAATTAAGCAACCTGGGAGTAGAGGTCGAGGAGCGCCCGGACGGGATGCTTATTCACGGCGGCAATATTCGCGGAGGAGAGGTTGATTCTCATGGTGATCATCGTCTGGCTATGAGTATGGCCATAGCCGGCCTGGTTTCCGAACAGGGCGTGACCATAAAAAATCCGCAGTGCGTAAACACCTCCTTTCCCGGTTTCTGGGAGATATTGGAGAAGGTTGCGCGATGAGTTTAAATTCCAAAAAACGCCTCATTATTGCGATTGACGGGCCGGCCGGAGCCGGCAAGAGTTCGGTTGCCAAATCTCTGGCCTGCCGGCTTAATTATTTATATATTGATACCGGCGCCATGTATCGTGCGGTTACTCTAAAGGCTATGCAGGCAGGAATTGATCTTTCAGATGGCCGGGCAATAGAAAATATAGCCCGGCAGGTGAGGCTTGAATTTGCAGCTGGACAAGCCGGCGTAATTTATATGGATGGCGAGGACGTGTCAGCCGCCATTCGTGCGCCGGAAGTATCCCGGAACGTCTCGGCTTACATAGCCAGCTATCCGGGCGTGCGCCAAAAGCTGGTTGAGCTTCAGCAGGCCATGGGCGCCCCGGGCGGGGTAGTAATGGAAGGCCGGGATATTACCACCGTGGTTTTTCCCCAGGCAGAGGTCAAGGTTTTTCTGGATGCCGGGCAGGAGGAACGGGCCCGCCGCCGTTTTGAAGAACTAAGAAGCCAGGGCCGGGAACAATCCTATAATGAACTTTTGGCCGATCTGAGACTCCGGGACCGAGAGGACCTTAACCGGCCGGGAGGAGCCCTGCAGTGCGTGCCGGATGCCCTGGTATTGGATTCCACCGGCAAGAGTATTGACCAGGTGCTGGATGCCATACTAAAGGTGGTTCATAAAAAAGAGGACCACCCGGCATGAGGTGGCATTACCGGATTATATTAGCTTTGGCCGAACTGATGCTGCGCCTTTTTTTCCGGCTGAAGGTCAAGGGGTGGAAAAAGCTTCCTAAGCAGGGAGGACTTCTTCTGGCCAGCAATCACGCCAGCTACCTGGATCCGCCGGTAATAGCGGTGGCGGTTCGGCGCCGCGAAATTCATTTCATGGCCAGATCAACGCTTTTCAAGCGCGGCGGTTTTGGCCGGCTGATCAGCAGCGTAAATGCCCATCCCGTAGTTCGCGGGCAAGGGCCCAATCAAGACTGGGAGCTTTTCAAAGGAGTGTTGAAAAGCGGCGGGGCGCTGCTGGTTTTTCCCGAGGGCACGCGCACGAAAAACGGCGGGCTGCAACGCGGCAAAACCGGATTCGGCAAGCTGGCGCATATGAGCCAAATGCCGGTCTATCCTGCCTATATTCACGGCAGTTATGAGGCCTGGCCTAAAGGCGGCAGGATACGCTGCCGGCCGATAGGTATTGTTTTTGGAGATCAGGTTGAGCTGGGCGATCTCTACGCCCAGCCGGAGGGAAAACGCGTTTTCCGGGAAATTTCAGAGAGAGTTATGCGTACCATTGCCGGCTTGAAAAAGGGATTTGAGGAGGAAGCCGGTTGAAAATCTCGCTTGCCAAAAATGCCGGACATTGTTTCGGCGTGAAGGCTGCCATCCAAAAGGCTTTTGAAACCGTTCGCCGGGAGCCCCAGCCGGTGTTTACTTTGGGGCCGATTATCCATAATCCCCAAGTGGTGCGAAGCCTGGAAAAAGAAGGCGTAAAAGCGGTTAAAAACTTGAGTGAGATTACCAAGGGTGTTATAATCATTCGCTCGCACGGAGTTTCGCCGCAGGTTATTGAAGCGGCGCAGGCCCAGGGCTTAAAAGTTGTTGATGCCACTTGTCCTTTTGTCCAGCGTGCCCATCAACTGGCACGGCAACTAGTGGAGCACGGATATGATCTGATAGTTTTGGGAGATTCTGCTCATCCTGAAGTGGAAGGGATTATCGGTACCGTGCAGGGCCGGGCGGCCGTGGTTTCAGAAGCCGGGCAGATCCCGGGTTTGCCGGAAAAAAAAAAGTACGGATTGATAGCGCAAACCACCCAGACTCTGGAAAATCTTCAGCAAGTGGCCAGCGCGCTGCTGACCCGGACCCGGACGCTCAAGGTTTTGAATACTATCTGCAATGCCACTACGGATCTTCAAAAGCAGACCAGGTTGCTGGCGCGAGCAGTTGATCTGATGTTGGTAGTGGGGGGCCGCAACAGCGCTAATACCACCCGCTTGGCAGTAATTTGCCAAGAGACCGGGGTGACGGTTTATTATATTGAAACCGCGGATGAAATTCGACCGGAATGGCTGCAGGGAGTTAAACATGCGGGAGTTACCGCGGGAACTTCCACGCCGGAAGAAGTTATTCAAGAAGTCATGGAGCGTTTAAAAAAAATATCAGAGGCCGGGTGATATATCAGGCGGACGTTGTGGTAGTATGTTTCGCGATAAGGTTGTATGTATTTGCCAGGGTGTTTGCTGGTGCATTTAACGCAGGGGCTGACTTCCATGTCCGCCCACTAGGAGCTTGTCGGACTTAGGCACAAAATCGGATTTTGAGCACTCTTCCCCCTTTGAAAAAGGGGGATTGAGGGGGATTTTGCATATAAAAGCGGGCGTTTTATTGATTAAATCCCCCCTGCCCCCTTTACAAAAGGGGGAGAATGACTTAAGTCCGACAGGCTCCTAGGTTCCATGGGTGGTGTGATTTAAGATGAGGAACCACGGTTTATACCCGGAGGTTTAATTACTCCGCACTTTACGGCGGAGAAGATTTAATGGAGGCGGTAGATGATGGTAGACGAAAATATAAAACCGCGGCCGGATGAGCTGGAGCAATCCAGTTCCTTGGCAGCGCAGGAAATTGGGGCTGGCACGCCCTTAAATGACGATGTGAAAACGCCGTTTTACCCAGAGGAAGAAAAATACCAGCCTAAGGAAGGAATTGGTACTGGTACACCTCTGCAAGAACCGGATAGCACTTCTCCGGAAAGTACTGCCGCGTCCAGCGAGATTGCTGCCGCGTCCAGCGAGACTGCTGCCGCGTCCAGCGAGACTGCTGCCGCGTCC